>JAZLKI010000092.1:0-16528 GCA_045597485.1 Treponema sp. | reverse complement strand
ACGGACAACGCGGTAGAAAAACTACAGAGCGAAGCCTATTTAATTGGAAATCCGTTAAGAAAAATTACGAACACTTGGAGTAATTTTTTAGGATTATCCAATTATTAGATATCACATTCTGCGGGAGCATTTTCTAAAAATAAGAAGCTGTTAATGATTTATTATGTGGAGTTGTATATTCGAATTAATCTTACATTAATTTTACACAGCCAAAAGGGGTGTCTTTGTAGGAAAGGAAGTCTTTTATTATTTTTTGCGCAGTAGGAGACACTTTGTTTAATCTGCAGACAGTCCCCGAATCTGTTTTTACAAGAGGATTTATATAACGCTGCTTAACCTGCAGATTTACGCAAAAATATTCATTGCTTGGCAGAGCTTCTGCTGTATGTTCAATTTTTGTCATGGAATGGAAAGTTTTATACAGTGAATTATGGCCAAAGTTTTTGTCCAATTTTGCAATAACTTCAGCTTCACTTAAAGTCATAAAATCTTCTTCCTGTAAAACCTGTTGTTCAACTGCCTGGCTCATAACTTTTCCCAGCAGCTGCAATGTAAGTTTGTTTTCGTTCAGCTGCAAAATATGGCCAATCATACAAAAGTGGCGGCAATATTCTTCGGCAATTTCAACGTGGTTAAAGCCTAGCTCAGGAAGCCCCTCTTCATTTGTAAGTACAGTTATATCTTTGTAAGTTCGCTGTACCTCTTCCATTGTCCAGCTGCCGTCAAGGCTCATTCCAGAAGGGTACATATATTCAAGGCGGTCGGCACTAAGCTGGGGAATTTCGTTATCGGCAATAGGGTAGATATGATAATCTTCGACTTGCTGGTTTGTAAGATTATCTTGGGAAAGTAGAAGTTGTAGGGGTCTGTCCCCTCTGATCAAAGCCGCAGTTGGCCCTTCCGTTGCTGTTTGAGTTAGAGCATCGCCTTTGCGAAAGTCGGAAACGTGGCTAAAAGTTGTTGTAGAAATATCGTGGAGCAGGCCTGCAATAGTTTGTGCCTTATCGTGAGTAAAGTGCCAGATAATTAAGGCAACTCCAATACTGTGGTCTAAGCGTGAATAAGGAATGCGATTTTTGTAAAGAGGAGTCCAGTCGGTTCCGCATAGCAGACCTATTCCACCTAAACGTTGCAAAACCGGCAGGGCAATATATTTATCTAAAAAATCTGGATAATCTTCTTTTGGACATAAAATTTCCTTGTAAGCCAGCAAATCATAATTTTGCGTTTCATGCTGAGAAAGCATTATATTCCAATCGTATTTGTCGAATAAATTATCCATATTTTAAGTTCTTGTTATAAATATAGTAGAATTAATTCAGAAAAAAGGAACACAGATTAAAGGGATTAAAGGGAGCATTTTTCTAAAAAAAAGTAGTAGTTGTACTAATAATATTCAATTTTTCTATGTGTTCCTTTTTTTATAAATAAATCCTAGATTTAGTTTTCTTTGATTTTAACATCCAGCTGATTATATGGAATTTCAATACCTGCTTCGTCAAAAACCTTTTTCATTGCAATATACAATTCATTTTTTGCCTGAATAAAATCAGCAGGTTTAAACCAAGCTGCAATAGTCATATTAATTCCACTGTCGCCAAATCCGTCGAACCATACTGCAGGTTCTGGATCTTTAAGTACCGATGGACAAAGGTCTGGGGCTTTTTTTAGTGCTTCAAGGGCAGTTGTCATATCATTGTTATAGCTGATAGAAACATTCAAAGTAATACGGCGTTTATCGTGGTAAGAGTTATTTGTAAGGCTGCTGTTGATAATTGTTGAGTTTGGAATACGAACCATCTGGTTATCCAAAGTGTGAACTCTTACAGAAAGAAGAGAAATTGCATCTACAACACCAGTTGTTCCATCAACAATAATTACATCACCAACTTTAAGAGCACCTTCTGTCAAAACAAAAAGACCACTAATAAGATTACTAACAGAAGTCTGTGCGGCAAAACCAATTGCAACTCCGGCAATTCCCGCTGCTCCCCAAATGGCGCTAAGTTTTACACCAAAAAGACCTAAAACATAAATAATAACAATTATATAAAAACTGTATTTTACAGTCTTTTTAATAATCATCTGACGATGCTGACTTGTTTTCTCTGGTGGAATCTTTTTAACACCGCGTAAAATAAGACGGTAGATAATCCACATAACTAACAGGATAATTACAGCACCAATAACTTTGAACAGATTTTCCCAAGTGAGGAAACTTTGAATCCAATGAATAAAGTTTGAAGTTTGAGCCAAAATTGTTTCTTCTGCAGCATTAGCTGCAGCTTCTGAAATGTTTTCCATAGATTACTCCTATTTATTTTTTTTTAGGAATTATGTTTACATAAATCCTTAATTATACAATCTTCACATTTAGGATTTTTTGCCGTACAAACATAACGACCGTGCAGCAAAATCCAATGATGCGCATCTAGCAAATACTTTTTTGGGATTCTTTCTAGTAAACTTTTTTCTATAGATTCAGGTGTATTTCCTTCTGAAAGTCCAATTTTAGGGCAAACTCGCAAAAGGTGTGTATCAACTGGCATTGTAGGCTGATGAAAAATTACGTTTAAAACAACATTGGCAGTTTTTCTTCCAACCCCAGGCAACGTCATTAATTCGTCGCGGGTACTTGGAACTTTACTGCCAAAATCGTTAATCAGCTTTTTAGAAAGTCCAATTACATTTTTGGCTTTGTTTTTATAAAGACCAATAGATTTTATATATGTAATCAGCTTTTCTTCCCCAAGAGCAACCATTTTTTCCGGAGTATCTACAACAGGAAACAGGTCCTTTGTTGCAATGTTTACAGACTTATCGGTTGCCTGGGCACTAAGCACTACTGCCACCAGAAGCGTAAAAGGATTTACATAATCTAACTCGGAGGCAGGTTTAGGATTTTTTGCCTGCCAGCGTTGAAAAGCAATGTCCATTTCTTCTGGGGAAAGTAATTTCATTTAATTTATTCTATTTAATTTCTGCTTTTAAAGCATCAACTTTGTCTGTATTTTCCCAAGGGAAACCTTCGCGTCCAAAGTGTCCGTAAGATGCTGTCTTGCGGTAGATTGGCTGTTTTAAGTTCAAAGTTTTTACAATTCCTGCTGGAGTACAGTCGAATACTTTTTCAACTGCAGCTTCAATTTTAGAACGTGCTACTTTTTCTGTGCCAAAAGTTTCTACCATAATTGATACTGGGAAAGGAACACCAATAGCATATGCAAGTTCAACTTCTGCGCGGTCTGCAAGGCCTGCTGCCACAACATTTTTTGCAATGTAGCGGGCCATGTATGCAGCGGAACGGTCAACTTTAGAAGGGTCTTTACCAGAGAAAGCTCCACCACCATGACGGCCCATTCCACCATAAGTATCAACAATAATTTTACGTCCTGTAAGGCCAGAGTCTCCGTCTGGACCACCAGTTACGAATCTTCCTGTTGGGTTGATGTAATATTTTGTTTCAGCTGTCAAAAGACCTGTTGGTTCAAGAACTGGTTTTACAATTTCTTCAATAATAGTCTTTTTAATAGTGTCGTAATCAATTTCAGGATTATGCTGATGTGAAACTACAACTGTATCAATGCGAACTGGTTTGTGGTTTTCATCATATTCAATTGTTACCTGCGATTTTGCATCTGGACGGAGCCATGCAATTTTACCTGAATGGCGCAATTCGTGAGCACGAAGCAAAATCTGGTGTGAATAATAAACTGGAGCTGGCATTAAAGCTGGAGTTTCGTTGCAGGCATAACCAAACATCATACCCTGGTCACCGGCTCCCTGCTGTCCTTCAAATTCTTTCAAATCTTCTTCACCACGTTTACCAACAACACCCTGGTTAATATCTGCAGACTGTGCATGTAAGCGGTTCTGGAAAATACAGTTTTTACCATCAAGTCCAACTTCTGGATCATCATAACCAATGTCCAAAGCAACCTGACGGGCAATTTTTTCAACTTCGGCATTGAATTTTTTAGTAAATTCCTTGTCTACAGTAATATTCTGGAAACCAATTTCACCACCAACCATTAAAAAGTCAGTTGTAGAAAAAGATTCGCAGGCAACGTGAGCATCCTTGTCCAAAGAAAGACAATAGTCTAGAACAGCATCAGAAACCTGATCGCAAAGTTTATCTGGGTGACCTTCACCTACAGATTCAGATGTAAATAAATAGTGATTGTTAGATAAGATAGCACTCATTTGAGTCTCCTATTTAGCAAGATTTACCAGTTCATACGAACCAGTGGGCCGCCCTGCAATTTGGATAAATCGGCGGCAATTTGTTAAAGGTTTTACGTTGTCATAATATATTGCATAAAATACAAAAATTCAATATTTTATATGTTAAAATTACACGAGGGGAATGGAGTAATAAAGTAATGGCTCTTAAAAAGTCTTTTTCAAAAGATAAGAAAACATGTAAGGTAACATTTTCAGTTTCCCCAGAAGCTGCTGCCGGTGCAAAAACAATCAATCTCGCTGGAGATTTTAATAGTTGGAGCGCAACAGATACACCTTTAAAACAGGGAAAAGATGGTTCATTTTCTGTAACTCTCGAACTTCCTGCCGATAAAGAATTTCAGTTCCGTTATCTTTTAGATGGTTGCCGTTGGGAAAACGATTGGAAGGCTGATAAATATATTCCAGCACCTTACAGCAACGCAGATAATTCTGTAGTTGTAACTAGTAAAAATTAAAAAAAATTATCTATCTGCTAACGAGAAGGTAACTAAGGTTTCTACTTCTCTTAATTGATTCGCCAGATTTACTGCATCAAGTGAGTCTGGCGTTTTTACTATATACTTAAGTGTAGTCTGATTTTTATCTGCAGAATATTCCACATTCAAATCGTGAATAATCAATCCATTATCTTTCATAATAGTACACAATTTTTCCTGATCAAATTCTGTACCATTTAGTGTCATTTGTAATAATTTTGTTTTAGCTGCAGGAAACAGTTTATGCTCCAGAATGCTCATTACATACAAAGCAAAAACTGCAACAATAAGTGTAAAAATTGCAGGAATGTAAAGTTTGGCGCCACAAGAAAGTCCAATTGCTGCGGCTGTAAAAATAATGGCTGCAGTTGTAATACCACGAACATTAAAGCCCTGGCGTAAAATTGCACCACCACCAATAAAACCAACACCAGTTACAACGGTTGAAGCAATGCGGGTAGGGTCCCCATGAACATCTCCACTTGCTGCAAGAAACTGCGACAGAATTGAAAGAAGTGTACAAGAAACACTGATTAATACGAGGGTTCTAATTCCAACGGCCTGCTGTCTTGATTTACGTTCCAAGCCAAGACACATTCCACACAAAAAGCTGATTGTAATACGTACTGCATAATCAAGAATCATAAAAACCTCGCTGTAAGAATTTATAATCTTTTATTTGAAAAGCTGAAATCCTGAAGAAACCTTTGAACCAACTTTATTCCATACAGAAGCCTGTTTTAAGGTTTGAGGATTTTTTTGGTCTTTAATTGTTTCCATACTGGTAGTTAACCACACCGCTACCGATTTTTCATTCTTGTAGAATTCATTATTCATATTGCAATTTGCAAGTAAAACAGAAAGGTAGTCGCGGTCATTAATATTTGTAGCAAAGCTTTCTGCAATAGAAATAAAAGCCTGCTGTGCGGCGCTAACTATTGCACTTGAAGGTAATGTAATTCCAGCTTTAGAAGAAATAGCTTCCAGTCTTGAAGGATATTCTTTTAAAAGGAACGAAACCAGTATTTTTTCTTTGCGCTGATCAATTCTCTTCAATAATTCCGAAGTAGAATAAAGATAGGCATTTATCATCTGGTCAACGGCATTTGAAATATCTTCAGTTTTGTCTAATTCAAATTTAGAACAGAAATAATTTGTATCAAAATAGAAGAGAACTTCATCAATCTTTTCTAACTGAGTTTCTGCTTTAATAATTAAAGAATGGGCAGAAATAGCAGAAGATTTGTTCCAGGTTGTACTGTAAATATGTTCTGCTTCAAATTTGTTAGCATCAACTTCTGATTTTGTAACTGTATAAACACTCTTGCCAGTTTCTGCAAACGCCTCTGCAATTTCGAGGCCATCTGGCATATCTTTTCCGATAATTAAAATATTAGACATAATCAAATTATAACACACTCTAGAATGACAGACTAGTGTATGCTATAATTGTAGCTTATGAAAGTATGGATTAAATATTTAATTGGTGTAGTAATTGGAATTGTTGCTGCGTTTATTCTTCCAACAGATAATGCTGCATTTGTAAAATTTCTTTCGTTTTTAACAGAATTAGTAATAAGATTCGGAAGATACATTGTAATTCCTTTAATGTTCACTACAGCAATTGTTTCTATAAATAAGCTTCGTTCTTCTAAAATTTTGTGGAAGACTGTAAGATGGACTTTTTCAATCATCATTATTTCTTCGTTGATTTTGACAATTGTAGGTCTTGTTTCTATTCTTTTAGTTCGCCTTCCACGTATTCCAATTACAGTTGATGTTGTAACAGACACTTTCCAGCTTGATGTAAAAGGAATGATTTTATCTTTGTTCCCACTTTCTGGTTTTGAAGCAATTAAAGAAGGTTCTTTCCTTTTAGTATCTTTTATTTTTGCATTCTTTATTGGATGGGAAAGTGCTTCCGACGAATTAGTATTTAAACCAGTTTTTGCTCTTGCAGACTCTTGCTCAAGACTTTTCTACAATGTTGCAAACTTCTTTACAGAAATTCTTGCAGTTTGTGCTATTGCAATTGTTTGCTATTGGACTATTAACTTTAGAACAATTATTGAACCAGGCATTTACACTCCAATGATTATTATGTTCTTTGTAGACTTTATTGTAATTGCCGGCCTTATTTATCCATTAATTTTGCGCCTTGTTTGTCATGATCCACACCCTTACAAAGTTTTGTATGCCAGCATTGCGCCAATGATTCTTTCATTCTTTAGTGGAGATTCAAATATCGTTCTTCCATTGGCTTACCGTCATGGTGGTGAAAGTTTAGGTATTCGTCGTCGTTGTAGAGGATTCACTTATCCTTTGTTCTCTATTTTCGCCAGAGGTGGTTCTGCATTAACAGCAACTATTTGTTTTATTTTAATCTGGCGTTCATATTCAAGCCTTAGCATCCCTGTTGCAGATGTTCTTTGGATTTTCGGACTTTCATTCGGACTTTCTTTCTTATTGGGAGGAATTCCTGCTGGTGGTTCATTCATTCTTTTAACAATCCTCTGCGAAAAATATGCAAAAGGATTTGAAACCAGCTTCTTGTTGTTGAATCCGGCATCTTTAATAATCTGTTCGTTTGCTTCTTTGTTTGATGGTGTTACTTCAATGTTTGGAAGTTACATTGTTGCAGTAAAAACAAAGATGGTTGAACATCATTCGATTCAACACTTTATTTAATTTGGCTCTTACGTTTAAATTAAAGTGTGATATAATTGTAGCGTTTGAAAGGAAGAGAATATGGGCATATCAGTTAAAGAAATCGTTACAGGTCGAAAAACCTTTTTTGTTACTCCAGATACATCCTTAATCCCAGAAACATATCTGGAAGATTATTTTGCATTAGGTTATGAATGTTACTTCGTTGAAAATGATAAGCGAGTAAGATTGCAGAAAAAACTGGATATTCTTATTTCTTTATTTCAGGATGTAATTTTCTTTTTTAATATTGATTACAATATTCCAGATTTGGAATGGCCAGTTTTTATTCGAAGTTTAATTGAAAGTTACTCAAAAAGTGCTTCAATTGGTATTTTGTTTACAAAACGCCAGACAAAAGATGAAAAATTAAAAATCGAACATAAATATCTTTTTGATTTGGGAGTTCAGTGCGGTTGTATTCAGCTTGAATATCAGAAAAAACAAAACTTCTATATTATTGAAAAGATTTTGTATGCAAATCAGGCACAGGGACGTCGCCGAAACATTCGTGCACTTTGTACTTCTGCCTGTACTTTCTCTTGTAATCATAATAACATTACAACAACAGGAACTTTGCAGGATATAAGTCTTTCACACTTTTCTATTGTTTGTCCTGAAGGAAAACTCAATGTTCAAATGTATGAAAAGATTGATGATTTCCACTTTAATATCCGAGGTTTTATTTTCCGTTCAGATGCAGTATTAATTATGCAGCGACCAGTAGATGGTGAAGTGCTTTTTGTATTTGCATTCGTTTCTTCAACAGGGGCAAACGGTCTTGATGGAAGAATTAAACAGCTTCTTATTCCTAATGTTTATAAATTGATGGCCTCAAACTGTAAAAACCTTCTTGATCAGATTTATAATAAAGTTGGTAACGAAGATATTACAGAATTGCAGGAAGTAGATTAATCCTTTCTAATATTTCTTTACACCTCATATATTTTAAATTAAAATAGGCACACTATGGAATTTACACAAGAAAATATTGACGCACTCGTTGTTAACGAAGTGGAAATTATGAAAAAAATCGCTGGTGAGTTGAACATTCGTGTTCAGCAGGTAAGTGCAGTTCTTAGTCTTTTTGACGAAGGTTGTACTGTTGCATTTATCAGCCGCTATCGAAAAGATAAAACAGACAATTTGGATGAAGTTCAGGTTCTTAATATTGACCACTCTTTTAAATCTTATAAAAACCTTGAAGACCGCCGTCTTGAAATTGTAAAGGGCGTTTTTAATCAGGGAAAATTAACTGAATCTCTTTACAATGCAATTATGTCTGCTACAACTTTAACAGCACTTGAAGACCTTTGGGCTCCATTTAAGAAAAAGAAGAAGACTCGCGGTATGGTTGCTGCAGAAAAAGGCCTTGAACCTTTGGCAGACGCAATGCTTGAAATGAATGATTCTTCTATAGAAAAGGAAGCAGAAAAGTATATTAAAACTGACAATGAAGACCCTGCTTTGAATGTTGAAACTGCTGCAGATGCCCTTGCCGGTGCTAAAGATATTATTGCAGAACGGGTAAGCCAGGAAACAAAAAACCGTGAAAGTATTCATGATCTTTATATGAAGGAAGGTAACATTGTTACAAAAGGTGTTGTTCCAGAAGGTCAGACAGAAGAACAGGCACAGAAGGTTTCTACTTACCAGATGTACTGGGATTACAAGGAACCTTTGAATCAGGTAAAGCCACATCGTATTTTGGCTATTAACCGTGGTGAACGTGAAGGTGCTCTTGAAGTTACAATCGATGTTGATGTAGATAACGCAGTTGCACTTCTTCAGAAACGTACTATTACAAATAACAAATACCATAAAGATGCAATTGAAGATGGTGTAGTTCGTCTTCTTTCTCCTGCAGTTGTTCGTGAAATCCGCAGTGACGAAGCAGATAATGCAGATGTACACGGAATTGGTATTTTTAGCGAAAACTTAAAAAATCTTTTAATGACACAGCCAATTAAAGGTAGTCGTGTACTTGGTGTAGATCCTGGTTACCGTAATGGTACAAAGTGTGCTGCTCTTGATGAAACAGGTAAGTATCTTGGCTTTTTTAAGATTTTCCAGGAACAGGATCCAAAAGGTGCTTACGATGCAATTAATGATGCTATCGATAAGTATGATATTCAGGTTTTGGCTGTTGGAAACGGAACTGGTTCTCAGGAAGTTCAGGCTATTGTTTCTAAAGTTATTAGCGAAAATTATGCAAACAGCGATGTAAAATATACAGTTGTAGATGAGTCTGGTGCATCAGTTTATTCAGCTTCTCCTGTAGCTACAGAAGAATTCCCAGAATTAGATGTAATGATTCGTGGTGCAATTTCTATGGGCCGCCGTTTGCAGGACCCTCTTGCTGAACTTGTAAAAATTGACCCTAAAGCAATTGGTGTTGGACTTTACCAGCACGACGTAAATCAGAAAAAACTTGCTGAACAGCTTGATGAAGTTGTAAGTTCGGTTGTAAATAATGTTGGTGTAAACTTGAATACTGCTTCTTACATGCTTTTGAAGTATGTTTCAGGAATCAACATTTCTACTGCTAAAAAAATTGTATCTTACCGCGATGCAAATGGTAAAATTAAGAGTCGTGAAGAACTTAAAAAAGTTCCAGGTCTTGGACCAAAAGCTTTTGAACAGTGCGCAGGTTTCTTGAAAATCGCCGAAAGCTCTGACCCTCTTGATAATACTTGGGTTCACCCAGAAAACTATGAAGCTGCCCGCGAAGTTTATGCTGCAGTAAAAGCTGGTGAAAAAATCAGTGCAGAAACTCGCAAAGCTCTTTGCGAAAAATACAATCTTGGTGCAACAACTATAAACGATATTATAGAAGAATTGCAGAAGCCAAACCGCGACCCTCGTGACGGATACCCAGCACCAATTATGCAGAAAGGTGTACTTCAGTTTGAAGATTTGAAAGAAGGCATGAAAGTTACAGGTAAAATTAAAAACGTTGTAGATTTTGGTGCTTTTGTTGATATTGGTTTACATGAAACAGGTCTTGTTCACCTTAGCGAAATGAGCGACAGCTTTGTTGAAAACCCTATGGACGTTGTAAAAGTTGGAGATGTATTTGAATTTACAATTATTCAGCTTGATACAGACCGTCGTAGAATTGGCCTTTCATTAAAAAGTGATGCTGCAGGCCGTGCAGGAACTGGTGCAAAATCTGCTCCACGTCGTGAAAGTAACTTTGGCGGTGGTGCTGCTGGTGGCGAAAAGAAACGTGTCGTTGTTGTAAAAAAAGGCGAAAATAAAACAAATAATCGTTCATATAATGCAGGAAATGGAGATGGAGATACTTATAATCCATTTGCTGCATTCTTCAATAAATAGGAGAGATTTTGGAGGTTTTATGAAAAGAATAAAACTTGCATTTTTGTCGGCAGCAGTTTTATTAACTACCGCATGTCATTTTGAACTTCCTCAAAAAATCAGTGTTAAAAGCAATGCTGAGTATAATTTTGGGATTGGTAAAATCAACCAGGATATTGGGGAATATGTAAAAGTTAATGAGTTGATTAAAAGCGATGCGTTAGAGTCTATAAATGGTAAAGTTTATGATTATTTTCCAAATGAGGCTGATGCCAATACTCAAAGTTTTTTAATAAAAATTCCTTTCATTGAAGTTCCAATTGATATTGGTAAATACTACGATGAATCTGATTTATCGGCTGCAATTCAGGACGTTTCGTTTGAAAAAGAGATTACAATTCCAGATGTGTCGTTTAGTCAGGATATAGAAATTGGAGATTTATCGGCTGTTAGTGATGTTCTTAATGCGTTAGTTGTTTTTGGTGGTTCTGTAGATGGTGCTGATAGTTTTGATGTAACACTACAATTCCCCGAAGGCTGTAATTTTGATTCAATTATTTATAATAACTGTACTTTTGAAATTGATAATTTAATTAATATTTCATCAGGAACAAGAATTACTATCTCTTCAAAAGGAAAATCATTTTTTGGTATAGTATCAGGAACATCTGCAACAATTGCAATTACTGAATCTTTTGAAATTACTAAAAACTCTATGAAGGTTACTTTTGATAGAGTTATTTCAAGTGGTGGTTTTAAAGGCAGAATTACTTCTGGTGATATTAATACAATCAAGGGTTTAACTTTACCTGATCCTCTTCCATCTCCACTTACATTAAATATTAATCCTGTACAAGCAAATATTGATATTCCAACAGGAACATTTGAGTCTTGTGAAATTGGTGAAGGTAATTTAACTGTAAAAGCAAAAATGCCTGCAACTTGGAGAGGTGTAAGTTTAACAAAAGATATTGATGCATCCGGAACTGCACTTACAGTACCAGCTTCTTCTTTAGATACTATTTCTTTGGCTGGAGAAACATTAAAGCCTGGTAGTACAACAGTAACAGTTAGTAATATTAAGTTTGATTTTAATAATGCAACAATTAAATTTTCAGATAAACCTAAAATTTCTGCTGGAGTAAAAATAGCCAAGTTTAATAAAATTGCACTTGATGCTTCGGGAATTAATACTGAATTAACTAAATCAGATGCTTTTCCTGAATCAGTCTATTCTACAGTAGAAAAGATTGTGCTGGCTCCAAGTGGAATTAAGGGTACATATATAAATACATTCCCTGCAGGCAATGACATTAATATTAATGTTGATTCTAAGTTTTTTGATATAAGTAGTGGAAGTGCAACATTGTCTGCTTCAACTGCTGTAAAAACTCCTTTTGCAGATATTTTGTGTGCAGATAATAGAGAAGTAAAATTTGCCAATGCAAATAATCTTGGTGTTACTCCCCAAGAATTCAATGAATGGGATATAAATCTTAAAATTGATTTACCTGGTTCAACACCTGGAAAGATTGAAATTTCTGGTGTAAAACCAAATGAAACTTATAAAATTGGTGTAACAGTTACACCTGTTTTAGACTGGAAATCTGTAGATATTAATGCAGATGCATTTAGTACTAGTCCAATACAAGGTAGACAATCTTTAGGTTTTAATATTGCCTCTTTACTTAAAGATGCAGAATCACAGCTTAAAATAAATGGTTTTGCAAGTAGCATTGGCTTTGTAAATTTACCAATATATATTCGTGCAGAAAAGCCTGCAGTTGCAAATAACTTACTTGATGATTTTAACTTTACGGGTAAAGTAAAACTTTATCAAAGTGCTGATAGTGGAAATACTTCAGTTTTCCTTGCTGGAAATCCTGTTGAAATAGATGTAGTTGATGGATCTATAGGACTTGTAGATGCTCTTCCAAATCTGAAAATGAAAGGCGATACTCTGGTAACAAATGTAGCTTCATACCCTTCAAGTGTATCTGCAGATCTGGCAGATTTCTTTAATCAGGTGTTAAAGGTGCCAGATACTCCAACTAGTGAACTTTATGTAAAATATGATGTAACAATGGGAGCTTCAAAATCTTCTATTCCAATTAATAAAGAAGATATTTCTGGTGGAAATACAGTTTCAGCACTTTCGGCTTATGCATTAATAGAAATCCCATTGAAATTGAAAATTCAGGCTAGCGATATAGAAGTTAATATTCTTGATTTGGCAAAGCTTAATGATCCATCTTCCGATTTATTTAATCGCGATTCTGCATCTTCTTTTGATGAAATTAATGAATATTTAGATTTAATAGAATCATGTTCAATTACTTATAATCCAACTAAGTTGCCTCTCGTTGCAACATTAGATCCTGAAGTAAAAATACAGCTATTCTCAGGTTCTAGAGAAAAAGTTTTAACAACAAGAGGTGGAACTCTTTCTATTTCTCGTAATGAAGTTCAGGATATGCTTAATAGTTATCCTTATAATATTCATTCTGCAAAAGCAGTTTTGCCGGCGAACTCAGTTATTTCAATCCCTAGAAATCTTGAATTTAGTGCCGACCTTTCTGTAAACCTTGTAACAAACGGAGAAATTGAAATTTTTGGAGGTAAAAACTAATGAAAAAATTGTTTAGTATTTTAGTTCTTTCAGTTTTGTGTTTAAGTGCTGCCTTCGCTAATAATTTCTTTGAAAAACGTTATTTTGAAATGCAGATGAATGTTCCTGTAAACGTATCGAACAATGCAATTAAACTTGAAGATGTTTTAAAAAGTGAAGTTGTTATTGATCTTAGAGATATTGCGACAAAAATGCCAAAAGAAGGCCTTGTTGTTAACGCTTCTGCCTATCCTGAATTTGCAATGAATATTAGGGCTGGTAACGTTTTTGTTGGAATGACTACAGGTTTAGATGTTTATGAACGTCTTGGTATTTCAAAAGATTTGTTCGATTTTCTTGGAAAAGGAAATCAGGTAGGTGAATCTATTGATGTTGCTTTGAATAACAGTGCCGATGTTTTCTTCCACTATGATTTAGAAGTTGGCGTAAAGGTTAAGAAAACAGATATTCATATTCGTCCTGCAATCTTTGTTCCTATTGTTTCTATGGCCGATGAAGCTGGAAAAGTTACTTTTGTAAATGATTCAGAAGGAAACATTGCCGCAAATCTTCATGCAGACTTCAATATTTATTCTATTGATTTTGATAATCCTGAAAATATTGCAAACGATCTTTCAAAGAGTATAGGATTTGATATTGGTGGTTCTTACACTAAATCTTTTAATCCACGCGCAGATTTGATTATAGATTTTAGAATTCCTGTTGTTCCTGGAAAATTAAATTATCTTACTAAATTTTCAATGGATATGGATTATTCTATGAAAATCATGGATTTAGGAGAAGCAACAAATTCTTTATCTAATGACTCTACAACAGAAAGAATAAAACCTTATAAAGTAAATCGTCCATTAAAGCTTAATGGTTATATTGATTACAAATTGTATGGAAAACTTCTTTCTGTACGTGCTGGTGGTGGATTGGGAGTCTATCATCCTTTTGGCGATGGCTGGTCAATTTATCCAGAGTATTTTGTTGGAACAGTTTTCAATCTTGCTGATTTATTAAAATTCAATGTTTCAACAGAATATACAGACAGAATCTTTAAAAATCAACTTGGTGCTACAATAAACTTACGTATTGTTCAGGTTGATGCTGGAGCTTCGCTGCAAGCTGCAGATTTTGCAAAGAGCTTTACAGGTACAGGTTATGGTGCTTACGCTATAGTTTCTGTAGGATTCTAATTTAATTAAAAAAGCACAAGAGGAACAGTCAACTGACGTTAGGTGACTGTCACCTAACGTCAGTTGACTGTTCCTCTTGTGCTTTATTTTTTTTAAATGACATTTTTTTAATAATTGACGGAAAAACTTACTTACAGTAAAATTGAATTTAATCACTTTTTAACGAGGACTTAAAATGTTTAAAATTATTGAAAAGAAACAGCTTTCTGAAAACGTTTTCTTTATGCGTGTTGAAGCTCCAGAAATCGCTCGTAATAGAAAAGCTGGCCAGTTTGTTATTATTCAGGTTGATGCTGAATTTGGAGAAAGAATTCCACTTACAATTGCAGATGCAAATGCAGAAGAAGGATGGATTGCCCTTGCTTTCCAGCCAGTTGGTGCATCTACATTTAAGCTCTCTTTGATGAACGTTGGTGATTCTCTTCCAACTGTCTTAGGTCCTTTAGGAAATCCTTCAAAAATCGAAAAATATGATGCTCCAGTAATGATTGTTGGTGGTGGATTCGGTGTTGCACCTTGTTACCCAATCGTTAAGGCTCATAAAGCTATTGGCAACAAAGTTATTATGGTTATTGCCGCACGTACAAAAGACTTAATCATTATGGAAGATGAAATGCGTGCTGCTGCAGATGAACTTATTATCATGACTGATGATGGTTCGGCTGGTCGTCAGGGTGTTTCTACAATCCCTGTAAAAGAAGCTTGTGAAAGCCAGTGCCCACCTGCAGAAGTAATTGCAATTGGACCTCCAATTATGATGAAATTCTGTGCTGCTACAACAAAACCTTATGGTGTAAAAACAACAGTTTCTTTGAACACAATTATGATTGATGGAACTGGTATGTGTGGTGGTTGTCGTGCAACTATCGGTGGTAAAACAAAGTTCGTATGTGTTGATGGACCAGAATTTGATGCTCACGAAGTAGATTGGGACAACATGATGATGCGTATGAAATCTTTCAAAGAAAGAGAAGCAGAAGATAATCACAAATGCCGCATGATGGCACAGGCTGACGCTTTAAACAAATAAATGTAAGGCGGTCATTGAGCTTGTCGAAATGACCAATAAGTAAAAGTGGTTTCGACAGGCTCAACCACCACAATAGGAAATAAAAATGATAAATGTAACAGAAGAATTAAATAAAATTAATGAATTAATTAAAACAAACGGTAAACTCACAGCAAAAGACCGTAATGCAATTCCTCAGATGGAAATGCCAGCTCGCGATCCAAAAACTCGTGCTCGTGAAATGGCAGAAGTTGCTCTTGGATATTCTGCTGAACAGGCTATCGTAGAAGCTAACCGCTGTTTACAGTGTCCAAAACCATTCTGTATGGAAGGTTGTCCTGTAAACATTAACATTCCAAAATTTATTGGCGAAATTGCAAAAGGTGAATTCAAAGCTGCTGTTGATACAATTAAAGAAACATCACTTCTTCCTGCAATCTGTGGTCGTGTTTGTCCTCAGGAAAAACAGTGTCAGGGAAAGTGTACAGTTGGTAAAGTTTATAAATCAGCTGAAAAAGCAGTTTCAATTGGTCGTCTTGAACGCTTTGTTGCAGACTGGGAACGTGAAAATAACAAAGTAACACCTCCAACAATTGCTGCAAAAACTGCAAAGAAAGTTGCAATTATTGGTGCTGGTCCTGCTGGTCTTACAGTTGCTGCAGACTGTGCTCGTGCTGGTCATGAAGTTACAGTATTTGAAGCATTCCACAAAGCTGGTGGTGTAATGATGTACGGTATTCCTGAATTCCGTTTGCCAAAGAAAATTGTTCAGGAAGAAATTAAAAACCTTGAAAAAATTGGTGTTAAATTTGAATTAAACTTCCTTGTTGGTCGTACAAATACTTTGGATCAGCTTTTGGAAGAAAAAGGATTTGATGCAGCATTCGTAGGAACTGGTGCTGGTCTTCCAAAATTCTTGAATATTCCTGGTGAAAACTTAATTGGTGTATTCTCTGCAAACGAATAT
>JAZLKI010000091.1:0-20192 GCA_045597485.1 Treponema sp. | reverse complement strand
CCTATTTAATTGGAAATCCGTTAAGAAAAATTACGAACACTTGGAGTAATTTTTTAGGATTATCCAATTATTAGATATCACATTCTGCGGGAGCATTTTCTAAAAATAAGAAGCAGTTAATGATTTATTATGTGGAGTTGTATATTCAAATTAAATCTAGATTTTTTTTATTTCTCTGATAAGATTTATTAATGTACAGGAGAAATAAATGAACAATTCGTATAATAAAAATAATGTTGCACCAGTACCACCAATGGGCTGGAACAGTTACGACTATTACAACACATTAGTAAATGAAGAACAGGTTCGTGCCAATGCCGACTATATGGCAAAAAATCTTAGGCAATATGGTTGGGAATACGTTGTAATTGATATTCAATGGAGTGACCCGGATGCTGGCAAAATGAACGACCAGAATCTGCAGTACATTCCTTTTAGTCGTTTTTGCATTGATGAATATTCCCGCCAGATTCCAGCACCAAATCGCTTTCCTTCAAGTGTAAATGGAGCCGGTTTTAAACCTCTTGCAGATTATATCCATTCTTTAGGATTAAAATTTGGCATTCACATTATGCGTGGTATCCCTCGTTTTGCTTGTCATGAACATCTTCCAATTAAAACTCACGATGGTACAAAGGTAACTGCCAATGAAGTTGCAAATCCATTTTCAGTAAGTAAGTGGAATAGCGATATGTATGGTCTTGATGCTAACAAAAAATATGCTCAGGATTACTATGATTCCTGCTTTGAATTGTATTCTCAGTGGGGAGTTGATTTTGTAAAGATTGATGATATTTGTAATACAAATATGTACCCTCATGCACCTTATTCTGCGGAAAAGGAAATTGAAATGTACGCAAAGGCAATTGAACGCAGTGGCCGTGAAATGGTACTTAGCTTAAGCCCAGGACCAGCAGTTATTGAAAAAGCTCATCATTATAAATCTTTTGCAAATATGTGGCGCATTACAGATGATTTTTGGGATGACTGGAAACTGCTTAAAGCAATGTTTGAACGCTGCGAAGTTTGGCAGAGCCATGTAGGTAATGGGAACTGGCCAGATTGTGATATGCTTCCAATGAATATACTTGGTTATGGCTGGGGTAAAATTGACGATAAAAATAACAAAGGCTGGATGAGTAAATTTTCTCCTGAAGAAACCAGAACAATGATTACTTTGTGGAGTATTTTCCGTTCCCCATTAATGATAGGGACAGACCTCCCACAGCTGGATAAGTTCAACTTAAGTCTTATTACAAATGAAGAAATTATTGCCATGAACAAAAATCCACTGCCGGCATACCAGGCAAGCGCAACTTGTAAAGAAAATATTATAAGCTGGATTAGTGAATGCCCAGATGGAAAATCTTACTATGAATGTTTCTTTAATATTTCCGAAGAAGAGCAGACTGTAAAACTTAATTTAACTGTAGGGGCCAGCGACAATATCCGCGACCTGTGGGAAAAGAAAGATTTGGGCAACAAGGCAGAATTTAAAATAGCGCCCCACTCATGTAAGGCGCTAAAGATTAGTTTGTCGTAAAGAAGTTCTCCTGTCATCCCGAACTTGTTTCGGGATCTTTTTTTTTTAGAACTTACCGCCGCCTAGTTTAGCGGTAAGTTTTACAGAAACATCTGGAGCTTTGTCCCATGCATTAACTGTTACGTATGGGCCAAAGCCAAGTGAAAAGTTAGGAAATGGAGAGTAATTGATTGCTCCAGAGAAAGTTGCTGTATTTATAAAGCTTCCCATACCCATCTGATCAATAATTAACTGATAATCTACAGGTACATCTTCTTTCCCAAAGTTAACCATACCAAATAAGTTGGCAGTTAAATCTGTATTTCCAAAAATCTTTCCAAAGTTTACCATTGCGGCAATATTATGACCGTATGTAAAATATTCATGTTTAAAATCTTTATCATTTCCATCATAATAATACTGTCCCATAAGCATAATCATAGGATCTTTGAAATAGTAACTTACACCTGCTGTTGCCTGAATAATATTCTTTTTATCATCCCAATCTGTGTTTGTCATCCATTCAGAGTCTGCACCATAGCGATATACTAATTCACCAAAGATTGTAGCCTTTTTTAAACTTCCACTGGCAGTAAGAACAGCTTTTGGAGCATTCTGATATTTATAGAAACCACCAAAACCTAATTCCCAACCACCAAGAACAAGGTCATACTTTGCTGCAAAAGCTGTATCTACAGCTTTAAGTGTAGATGATGGTACTACATATGCCCATAAACAATTCTGTGAACCTGGGAAAGTAACCTGTGTTCTAAGATTTAATACACCATCTACCTGAGCATCTGTATCTTCCGGATTAATTGAAGAAGCATTAATAATATCTGATACAGGACTAAAGAAAATTCCAGTTCCCCAAGTTACAGTATGCAAACCAAAACGGAAGAAGGCGCGGTCTGCAACTGAAAAGTCGGTAAAGGCTTCTTTTACTTTGAAGTAATCCCAAACTGTTGTTTCAAATTGAGGAGATGGTGTAATCTGTGTAATTTGAGTATTAGCCGTACTTGCAAACGGATACCCAAATCCAAACTTAACATACATTCTTAATACATCAGTTGGTCTGGCATCTACGCTAAGCATTGCACTTAAAGTTGGATTAAAAGTTGTGTCTTTAAGATGGTCAGAAAAATCTTCGTCATCATCTTTATAAATAACAGTATTTGTTTCCAAAGAAGTATCAAATCTTCCGCCAATTTTAATAGAACCATTCTCAAAAATTGAACCTTTGCTTAAATCTGTTTTTGCAGTTACAGATTCAACAACTTCAATTCCATCATCGCCAAAAAGGTCATCGTCAGAGCCAAAGAAAAAGTCATCATCTGACTGAGCAAAGGCCGATACTGCCAAAAGTGAAATTAAAAATACAGATATATATTTTTTCATGTTAGTTCAATCCTTCCAAATAAGCTTTTGTGAAAATCTTATCTGGCAAACTGTCGAATGTTAATTCCGAAATCACCTGCTGTGTCTGTTCACCCTTATTCAATTCATCGCGAATAATTGCCTGTGTAGAAACATATCCTGCTGGAACTTTTGAATATTTTGGAATAAGGATTGTACGCATTAAACGGTCTGAACCAGAGAAATCTTCTTCTTTCAAAACAAGTGGAATATCCTTACGAATATAGAACTTAGAT
Organism: Treponema sp.; assembly: GCA_045597485.1. Lineage (GTDB taxonomy): Bacteria > Spirochaetota > Spirochaetia > Treponematales > Treponemataceae > Treponema_D. The sequence continues at coordinate 17,018 of JAZLKI010000091.1, read as the reverse complement.
TTTACGTAAGAAGGTTCATTTGTTTTTGCTGTAACTGTAATAATATCTACAGGATATTTTCCAAGTGTACCTTCTTCATAACCAGCGATATTGTAATTTTCGCGCCAACGAGCATCGTTCTGTTCTACGTCGTCCAATTTAATGTCTGAATCACCAAGAGCTTCTTTTAAAGAAGTGTGAGAGAACTTACGGCTAATTGGATCATAAGACCAGATATTGTCGCCATCGCGAAGGTAACCATTACCCTTATCTGCTTCTGGGAAAAGCTGAACAATAGTCATTAAATCTTTATCTGTTCTTTCGAAAATCTTATACTGAAGGTTTTCTTTTGGCTTTCCAGGTTTTTCAATAACAAGAGAAATTGTTGCAGAATAATCTCCGTGATATGCCAAATTGTCATCTGTAGATTCCAAAATCTTAAAACATTTGTCTGCAACATCCTTTGACACCTGTGCAAAAACAGCACCAGTAATCAACAAAGCTGAACAAATTAATGCAACTATCTTTTTCATATAAAATCTCCTTATATTTATTTTATTGTACGTAAAGCTTCTGCAGGACTCATCTTTGCGGCTGTTTTAGCACTGCCTCTTACAGCAAGAGTTGTCAAAACAATAAGCAAAATATACTGAATAATTATAGATACAATTGAAAGCTTAAACGAGAAGTGTCCGTTATGAAGGAAGAAAGACAATGCTTCATTATTTACAGGCATAAGATGGATACAGAACATTACGATTACTGCAAGAATCATACCAGCCAAAGCACCAATGAAACAAAGAATAACTGCTTCATATGTAAATACTTTTCTTGTATCTTTTCCGTTCATTCCAAGGGCACGCATTGTACCAATTTCACGAATACGTTCATACAAAACCATGCGGTATGTATTTGAAACGCCAACCATTACAATAAGAAGAATTACTATAAGAATAACAGTTGTAACAATATGAACAATATTCAAAACCGATTTAATTGCTGGTACTTCGTCATACAAAGTTTCAACACCGTATTTTACGCCTTCCCATTCATTATTTTTTGGATCGAACTGCTTTTCAATTCCTTTACCAATGTTATTAGGGTTAGTTTTCATAGCTTCAAAACGGCTGGAAACATTTACACCATCCTGGCGAATTTTAGCTTCCAAAAGATTTGCAACTTTATTCTGATCGTTTTTATCATTAAGGAAGATTGTGAAAGTTGAATAACCACCTTCTGGTATTTCAATTAATCTATTAATTGTTTCAATATCACAATATGCCATCATGCTATTCATAAAACTGTTAGATTCAATAATACCAGTTACTGTTAAATCTGTTACTGTATTCTGCCCGTGAATAGTTGTTGTTGTAAAAATCATCTGATCTCCAACTTCAATATTCATAGCTTCTGCAGTTTTGTCGCTGATAATTACTCCATATGGATCATTCATTGTTTTTTCCATACTTCCGGAAGCGAATTTAAAAGATTCAACAAGATGTTCATCATCAAGATCGCGGCCATAAATCTGCACTAACGATTTTTTTCCATTAAAAATAAACTGTCCGCCAGCCATTGAATAGCAGGAAACATATTTATAATTAATTTTATTTTCATCTACAAGATTTCTAATATAATTTTTGTCGCGAACAATTGCAGTTACGTAAGGTTTTCCGCCTTCTGTTTCTGCAGGATTCCATTCCAAGCCCTGAATAAGAACTGTACCACCAGTAAGCTGTGTAATCTGATCTTCAAGATTTCCAACCATACCAGTAATAAGACCGTCAATTACAGTAACTACAAGGAATCCAAATGCAATAGCAATAGCAAGGATTGCATTACGTCTTTTCTGGCGCGACAAGTTTCGTAAAGATAAACCTAAAATTTTATTCATTTCTACTCTCCTATTCCTTGCTCAAAGCTTTAAGTGGTGTAATCTTAAGAGCAGATTTAACCGGATAATTATTACTTATAACACTACCAGCAACAGCGATTATTACTGTCATCAAAATGATTTTTAAAGTTGGAGTGAAGTGTAATAATCCTCCTCCTAAAATCATTTTTGCAATTTCATTTGTAATAGCAATGTTTAATGAATTAAAAATTCCCATACAGATAAAGGCAAATACAATTCCAATTAAAGATGAGAATGTTGTAAGAATAATTGCTTCTGAATAGAACAAACGTTTTACAAATTTCTTTTCTGCACCAATTGCTCGCATTGTACCAATTTCGCTTGTACGTTCAATAACCGAAACAGTCATTGTGTTCATAATAATAATAAATACTACAACTGCAAGAATTATAATAAGAAGATTGAAGATAAAACCGATTCCTTCAACAGTGCCTGAATAAGACATAGCAGCCTTTTTCCAGTCCATTACCTGAACATTAATTCCTTCGTCATCAAAACGTTTTTGAAGTGCAGCAACCATTTTTTTATCTGCAGAAGGATTATCAAGCTTTGCAAGAACAAAGTGCCATGAACCATCATCTGTTTTATTCAATTCATCGCGCAAAGTTGTATCACCAAGGATTGAGTCAAAATCATCTGTTGAACCAAGGATTGAAATATCGTCATCAATTCCACCGAACATATCGTCATCATCAAATGAACCAAACATATCATCTTCGCTCATTTCAGAAAGCGAAAGGTCGATAGAATCTGGAAGTTCTTCTTTAAATGAAGAGCCGTATGTCAAATCTGCAAACGAACGAGCTAATTCTGGATTACAGTAAAGGCTCTGGAACATTGCAGAATATTCATTTGCAGGTTTAAAGAAACCAACTACAACACCTTCACGAATAATTCCATTTGAATTTGCACCTAAAAGAAGTACTGTATCACCAAGGTTTACTTCTTCTTTATATAATTTTTTGAAACCTGCAAGGACACGTGTATCTACAATAATTTCGTTTGTTCCAGGGGCTGGATAACGGCCATCTATCATTTTAAGATCTGGGAAAAGATTCCAGAAAGTTTCATTTTCACCAGCAAACATCATTGAAACCGGAATATCCATAAGACCAAGATCATCATTTTCATTAAAAGCTGAAAGATCAACTTCGGCACCCTTTGCAAGAAGGACCTGTGCAGAAATCATTTTTGAGCGTTTTTTTATTCCACTAGTTTCATCAAGAATCTGCTCAACTTTTTCCAAATCTGGCAATGCACCAATCTGAGGAATATCGCCGTTGAAAGTTGTAGAGCTTACTCCGAATACATCAATGGCGGTACCTTTTTCTGGTTTAATAGAGATTGCTATATCGCCTGTTACATTTGCACGGAAATCTTTTTCAAGACCCCGGTTTACTGATTCAAGGAACGAATTTCCCATAATTACAATTGCAACACCAAAAAGTACAAACAATGCAATTATGACAGTTTTAGATTTATGTTCCTTTAAGTTGCGAAGTGCTAACTTAAATATTTCTTTCATTAATTACTCCTGTAAGCCTGATTAGATTTTATAAACGTCTGAACCTTCTTTGTGTTCATCGTTTTTAATCTGTCCGTCAAGAATGTGAACAACGTGATCACACATATCTACAATACGAGAATCATGTGTAGAGAAGATGAATGTTGTTTGTAAATCAGGATCTTTATTAAGAGATTTCATTAATTTAAGAATCTGTTCAGAATTTTTTGAGTCCAGGTTGGCAGTAGGTTCATCTGCAAGAATTACAGGAGCCTTTGTTACCAATGCACGGGCAATTGCAACACGCTGACGCTGTCCACCAGAAAGTTCATTTGCTTTGTGATCTTTCCAATCTGCAAGACCAACTTTTTCCATAAGGAAGTTAATCCATTCTTCTTTCTGCGCTTTTGTAAAAGCATCTACTGGGCTTTTTGAATTTGGATCTTTTGATTCAAGCAAAAGTGGGAATTCAATATTTTCATAAACATTCAAAACTGGAATAAGGTTGAATGTCTGGAAAATAAAACCAAGATGTGAACGGCGAAGACCTGTAATTCTTTTATCCAATTTATTAGGGATTGAAGTACGAAGCTTTCTTTTCTTTCCTTCTGTAGAACCAGAAGAAGACCATCTGTTATTAACAACTTCTGCATCTTCAAGATTTACGCCATCATATACGTCTGTTCCGCCAATTACGATTGAACCAGAACTTGGAAGGTCAATAAGACCTATCATATTCAAAATAGTTGATTTACCAGAACCAGATGGCCCTGAAATAGCTGCAAATTCACCTTTTTCAATACTGAATGAAACTCCTTTTACAGCTTCCACTCTTTCTTTTCCAAGTGGATAGAATTTGTGTACGTCGTTAAGTGTTACTACTGCCATAATATCTCCATATAATGTATATAACACTTAATTTAACAAAATTTGCGCAAAAAAAGGAAGTATTTTTCAATAAATTTACATTATTTTCAATGCTTTTCTAAAAAATGACACAAAAGTGACAGACACCTAACGTTAAGGGACAGTCACCGAACGTTCGGTGACTGTCCCTTAACGTTAGGTGACTGTCCCCTGCGTGTTAATTTTTTTTTTACAACAAGTTTTTTTTGCCCCAGGTTTGAATAAGGGATTTTGGATCTTTTGAAAGAAGAGTTTTTACAAGCAGAAGATTTGTCTGGCTGAATACGTTCTGCATTATTTCCTGCTGTTCGGCTGTAAAACGGCTCAAAACAAAATCTGCAACTCCAATTTTTTCGTTATCTGGGCGGCCAATTCCAAATCGGAGGCGCCAAAAATCTGGAGTATTAAGAACCGCCTTTGTAGAACGGAGGCCGTTATGTCCACCAAGGCCGCCGCTCCATTTCAAGCTTACAAAACCAGGAGCCAGTTCCAGTTCATCATGAACAACCATTATCTCTTCTGGTTTAATTTTGTAAAAATTTGCTACTTCAATAATACTGTCACCACTTAAATTCATGTAAGTCATTGGCTTAAGAAAATAAATGTGTGCAGGAGCTTCTTCTGGAACAAGAACCGGCGACCCATCTTTTTTTGAACAGATTTTTGTATCGCAGGCCCACTGTGCAAGTTCAGCAGGTGTAAAAGATGCAATTTCACCTTTAAACTTACTCTGCCAGCTAAGTTTATTTGCGAATGGCAAAGAGTCTTCGAAATACCAGCTTACATTATGGCGAGTTTTTTCGTATTCTTTACCGTAATTTCCTAAAAATGCTACTAACTGAATCATTATTTACCCAACTCTAAAGGATCTTTTTTAAGCAAGTCAACATAATCACTACCAATTGCAAATGCATAAGGAAGATTGCTTGTACGGCCATAGTAAGCCTGAGGCACACCATCTTCTTTTGGAAGAGCATAAATCTCTATTGCTGTAGTTTTAAATGCCGCTACAATATTAGCTGTAATAATTCTTTCTGCCGCAGGCACATCTTTTTCTTCGTACCAATTGTTTGTTGAAATTTTAGCAAGATTTCTGAACCATGCAGCAGCACTATCTTCATCTACATCAATTTCTGCACCAGAAACGTTCCATACTACATCGTCGCCACTACCCATGCGCGAAAGCGACCATGCAGCTTCACCTTCATTTGAAATTGAAACCTCTGTAATATCCGAAGCCTGCAATTCCATAACTGTAGAAGATCGAATATCATTTTTTGTAACACCATATACATATGGAAGATTTCCAGTTGCAAGGTAAATGTCTTTTCCATTATCAACTGTAATGTAACTTTGAGAATCTGAAACAGCTTCCTTTCCAAGGTTCAAAGTGCGAATTACATTTCCGTCTTTGCTGAAAGTTACAGTTGTTTTTTTCAAATCATTTAGTTCATAACGATCTAAAGCAGCTTCATTATTTGTACTGCCAACTTTATCAAGAACTCTAATTGATTCTACAGCATCAAGCATTCCTTCAATTTCATTTTCGTTTGCAGGAAAGTTATCGTCGGCAAGAATCCATTTTCCATCTTCAAATACAACTGTAATACCTTTTTCTGCAGGAGTGTCAATTACAATCATATCTGGCTTATCTTTTAAATCAAAATATTTAGTTGTATCTTTTGATGACAAAGCACACTGAACAATACACAATGCCAGCAGCAAAACATCAGCAATAATCAAAACTAACTTTCTTGTTTTCATATGCTACCACCCTATTTAATTGTTCTAGTATCGTTTGGATTATATTTTTTGTTGATTGCCTTACGTCTCTTTGCACGCATGCGCAACACAATAAATCCAACAATTGCAAGAATTACTACCAGTCCAAACTGTTCAAAATATTTCCAGAACAGTGCAGCGCCATTATGTTTAATAGTAAGATTATTAACAGCCAATACTTTTGAACGCATTGTACACAATTCTTCATGGCCATTTAAATAATCAATTACATTCAGAAGGTACATTGCCGCAGGAGAAGAACCGTCTTCTGCAATTACCTGATTAGTTGTCATTGCCGAAGAACCAGCAACAAAAATCTTGCCAGGCATTAAGCTGGAAGAAATATGATTTGCTGTCTTAAATTCTGAATCGTTATTTTCATCTTCTTTAGCTGGTGCAGCATCAAAAAGACTGTTGAATTTTCCTTCAACCAAAACCGACAAATTGTAAGTTCCAAATTCATTTTTGTCTGCAGGTGGATCAAGGTATAGAGGATTCAATAAAATTCCATTATCCATAACCCATGCGTCAGGAGATGATTTTGTAAGTACTGTTACTTTTAAATCTTTATTTTCCAAAGCAGAAGAAACATCGATTGCACTGTTTTCTACAGCAATAACATAGCCTAAATTATCGGTAATAATATGCTTCTTTGGGAAGTTACGTTTATGTAAAACTGGAGCCCAGTAAAGATTTAATTTTCCATACTGTTCGTTCAACTGTGTATAACAATTTTTGTCCATAACCATGTTGTTCATAATCTGAACGCCATAATTATTCAAAAAACTATTAACATTTACATCTGAAGGAACATAACTTGGAATACCGTACTGCTGATTTGCTCCACTGTCTGCCAAACCGTCTACAAAGAAAAGTAAATTTCCACCACGCATTACAAACTGATCAAGCTTGTAAAGTTCTTCTTCTGTATAATCAACTTTTGGTCCGTTAATGATAATTGAATTCATTCCTGCTGGAATGTCTGTTGTTGATAAATCAAGGTCAACAATTTCATAAAGACCATTTACAAGGTTAGCAAGATTTGAAGCTGACTCGTTATATCCATAGCCAACCTCATTATGTCCTTTTACATAACCTATAGATTTTACATTTGAAAGCAGGCTCTTTAATCCCTCATTAATAGAAGTTTCTACATCATCCAAACCTGTAACTACATAGCCAAACAACGACTGTGCAATCTGCAATGGAAGTGCATAGAATTTTTCGCCATGGCTTACAACAAGACCAATTGCAGCATAACAAGAAGTCCCTGTTCTATCTTTATAATTCAAAGTTTGAATACCATATTTTTCAGCAAGAACTTCACTTTCTACAGAATCAGGATTGTTGATTACAAAATCTATTCTATTTAGATTCTGTTTATTTACTTTGTTGTATGCTTTTCTAATAACATCTTCTACCTGGTCTGCACCGTTAATTCCAAAGTTTTCTATTACATCACTTAGGTAAAGAGTAAGAGTAATTTTATCTCCATCTCTAAGGCCATTTAATGTATCTGTTTTTGAAATCATTTTTGACATAGCTGTTGTAAGCTCATATTCAAAACCATCTGTAGTTGTTATAGGATTTATAACTTCAATGCTGTCACCGTAAGATATAACAAGGCCCATAAAAACCTGTTTTAATCCTACTTCATTATTTTTCACTTCCTGGATCTGAATCTGCTGAAGACCAAGATCTCTTGCAAGATTAACATTTTTCTGGTCATTAAGATTCATATGAGAAACTGTAAAATTACTGTTAGCAGCCCCTTTGTATTCTGTAAGAATATCTTTTACATACTGAGCAACGTTGTTGTACTGGTTAGGAAGATTTTCATCAAAAAATACGCGAACAGAAAGTGGCTCCTGCAAATTTTTTACAACCGATTTACTTGCAGCCGACAAAGAATAAGATTTTGGAGCTGTAAGGTCAAAACGCACAAAAGCCTTGTGTCCTGCAATGTTCAAAAGAACCAGGAAGAAAATAAATAAAACAAAATCTGATTTTGGACTTTTAATCCAGTTTATAAGCTTTTTCATCTTCTGCTACCTCACTTAGTTTTTTGCATTCTGCTGTAGTTTTACAGTAATTACAAAGAAAAGGGCTGTAAGAGAAGTGAAATACAACAAATCTCTAGTATCAATAATTCCTCGAGCAATAGATGTAAAATGTGCATCTGCCGAAATGTAGCCCAGTACACTAACAACTGCGCCAGGAAGGAAAACAAGGAAAGAATCTACCATTGTAAGAGCTATACAAATTACAAAACCTACAAAGAAAGCAATAATCTGGTTATTTGTAAGTGAAGTGGCAAAAACACCAATTGCAGTAAAACTTGCACAAAGGAAAATAGCACCCAAGAAGCCTCCAATTATTGGACCATAATCTGGGGTACCAAAAACTTCGGCAGGAATAATGTAAAGCAATGTTGGTGCAAGCATAACCAATGTTCCAATTAATGAAGCAAGATATTTACCTGTAACTACCTGAACTTCTGTAACTGGAAGAGTCATTAATGTTTCCATAGAACCGACACGTCTTTCTTCTGCAAAAATACGCATAGTTAAAGCTGGAACAAAAAACGAAAGTAATAATGGAAGATATTGAAAATACAATCTTAATTCAGCTCTGTTATTAAGGAAGAAAACAGAAAAAACAAGAACACCAGTAATAATCAAAAATAATCCAGTAACGATGTATGCCACAGGACTTGTAATGTAACCCATAAGCTCACGTTTCATAATTATTAAAGCAGGATTTTTAGCCTTTGTTTTCATTATTTAACCTCCGTTAATGCATGGAATACATCTTCGAGACTGTTTTTCTGAATAGACATTTCGTATAAATCAACACCAGCTTCAAAAAGTTTTTTAGCAACAGATGGGCGAATTTCTGTTTCACCCTTAACTGAAATTAATAATCCATAAACATTGGCTGTATCATCACCTTCTACACAAACTTTGTTTACAGCTTCAACTCCAGCTACAGTTTTTAATGCTTCTGCAACACCTTCAAACTCTTTACCGCCAACTGTTACTTTTACAGCAACTTCATGACCAAAGCGTGCCTTTAATTCATCAATTGGACTGTCGGCAACAAGTTTACCACCAGAAATAATAATAGCTCTGGAACAAAGAGTTTCTACTTCGCTCAAAATATGAGTTGAAACAATTACTGTACGAGTTTTACCAATCTCACGAATAATAGCGCGAACATCTTCTACCTGGTTAGGGTCAAGACCAGAGGTTGGTTCATCAAGAATAAGGATTTCAGGATCATTCATAAGGGCATGAGCTAAAGCAACACGCTGGCGGTTTCCCCGTGAAAGTGCAGAAATATTTTTATTCATAACCTCTTTTAGGCCACATTCTTCACAAAGTTCAACAACTTTTGCTTCCGGATTTTTACCGTGGATTTCTGCAATATATTTAAGATAATCTTCTACAATCATTTCTCCATACAATGGAGCCGATTCTGGCATATAACCAATTTTCTTTTTTGCCTCAACAGGATTTTCCGAAACGTCAATTCCATCAATAGTAATTTTTCCACCAGATGGAGCTAGGAATCCTGTAATCATTCGCATTGTTGTAGTTTTGCCAGCACCATTTGGTCCAAGAAGTCCGACAATTTGACCTGTAGGAATAGAAAAGCTGACATCATTTACCGCACGGAAGTCCCCGAAATTACGGGAAACGTGGGAAACTTCAATCATGAGAGTCCTCCAATTTTTTTATTAAATGTAAATATAATATATAAACAAAAGAATGTTAAATAAAGTTACTAAAAGAATAATCTTCCTTAAAACTTCACATTAAAATCAAGGCTTAAAGTAAAACCGTTTGTATCTGGGTAATAAGTTGTTTTAAATGCAGAACTTACTACCTTCTGCGACAGTGGTCCAATTGGCAATACAAAATCAAGATTTAACAAAAGATAATAATTAACTGTGGTAGTTGAATTATCAATAATATGCTGAATATAATCAAAATAACGGAAGTCTGGAAGTTCTGTAGATTCTGTATCGTATTTTACCATATAGTCCATTCCAAGCTTCACACCAAATCTATTGCAATAAAAATTCATAAAAGAAAATCCATTTTGAACTTCTTTACCAATAAGCAAGGTTTCAATATTTGAATCGAAGAATACACCGGCACGGGAAGCAAAACTTACAGAAGCGGTTGTTGGCAAGCCTACAATCCATCCATCGTAATTAGACTTAATTGGCAATAACTTTGGCAAAGCAAGGGTTCCAAATACATTAAAGAAGATTTGTGTATATTGGTTTGCAGTTTGCGCATTTTCATCTTCTGTTTTTGTGATAAGTTTGTATTTATAAATATCCCAGATTGTATATGTATTAAAACCGAATAAAACACCCCGCTGTTCATAAGGAGAACTTCCAAACTGATGAATGTTTTTAAACTGCGCCGAAATTGAAAAATTCAACAGTTCGTATGCATTCCACAACGCAGGGGCATTTTTCATTGTAGGGTAAAGATCAGACAAATTTGCATCGTAATAATCGGTGGAAGAAACATATGAAAAATATGCATCAAAGTCCAGTTTATTAAATGTAAAACCAAGTGGAATTTCCCACGAAATGCCCGAAAGCAATTCAAAGTCGTATTCACCTTCAAAGTTTGTTCTTACTAATGCTCCGGCTTTTATACCCATTGGAGTTGAAGTATTTTCCAGGAATAAGGCTGCAGTTTTATCTTTTGCTTTTTTATTTCTGTCATAATTAATAATTTTTTCTTCATCTTTAGGAGTGTTTAAAGTCCATACATAATCAAGATCAATGTAGCTCCACGCAAAAGAAGCGCTAATCTTATTATTCATTAAAGGATCTGGAACAAGTTTTATCTGTAAACCTAAACCTGGAACAGAATCGGCTCCCTCTTCATATGAAATATTTCTAATTGGTAAAAATGGCACTAGAGAAAATCTATGCCAGTAAGTAAGCAAAGAATATTTAGAAATTTTATATTCCGATAAATCATATTCATGGGTTTCGCCAGCTGTTTTTAAATCTTCCTGCAAAGCAACCACCATTCCAGGCTGCAAAGTAACGGTTTCTTCTGGCAAATATTCAAGTTCATCAAAATTAATTTTACGGGAAGTAAAAATAAGATAGTTAGTATAAAAAACAGGATTTAAAACTCCACCTGCAATGTCGCCTTCCTGCAATGAAACGGCAGTTGGCATATCTTCATCTAAAATAAAACTACCAAAACGTGTAAACGACTTTTCGGCACCATTCACATACTGGAAAGTATATATTTCCTGACCGTTCATCTGCTTAGTTACATTCTGGTAAGTAAGATTTGAAACCGCCACTTCATTTTCTTCTAAATCTGAAATTACAAAAGATTTGGAAATTCCACTTTCAATTTCAAGCAATTGCAAAATTCGTCGGTTTGCCTTTGCTACTGTATATAAAAGTTTTCCGTTTCCACCATAAACTGGAAAAGCAGGAATTGTTTCTTTTTCAAAAACAGCTTCATATATAAGTTCCTTTTTTTCGGCGCCAAAATCTTTTGAAGTATAAATCTGAAGTTTTGGAATCTGCTGTTCAACGTTTATACCCGCAACAACCTTTGTGCCATTTGCCAAAGTAACAATTGCAGCTTCACGCATATAAAAAACGTCATCCAAATATTCCTTTTCTTCCAGGTCATATATCCAGGTAATATTTTTTTCTAACCCTCTATTTTCCTGAACAAAAGAAACCACAAGATAGCGGCCATCTGGCGAAACTGAAAGTCGTTTCACCCCTTCAGCACTAAAAAGACGTTTTGCAGTTTTTTGCCCTTCATTAAAAAATGAGTTGTCGGAAAAATCATACAAATCTACTTCATGTCGAAATTCATCGTACCATATAAGGCCATAATCTGAATAAACAAGATTTGAATAGATGTTTTCATTTTGTGTAAGAATTTTTGTTATTTTCTGTTCCAAAGCATTCATCTGCTCCAGCGATTCTGGAAGTGGAACTGATTCTTCAAAATTTTTCCATAATCCTTTTAGAGTTGAACCGTAAACTTTTTTTATAATTCCAGCTGCAAAAAAAGGATGCATTTTTCCACATTCAGCCCAGAATTCCCCATATTTTTCTACACCGTAAGTCTGCATTAAGTAGGCTGTAAAAGCAGTTCCGGCAGCTGCGGAAAGGTCGTCGCCAGGGTAAATATCGCGTTTTGCAAATGTCTGGAACCAGCTTGGAAATTTCCCTTCAAGTTTTGCTTCTGCCAGTAAGCGCAAATAATAGCCGTCGTTTATTTTTGTATAATCATTTTGGGTCTGAACAATGTATCCATATCCTTCTATTAAAGAAGCAGGAAGATTAAACATTGAAATTGGAGAATATTCTTCACCTCCAACTGTATCCCGAATAATCTGATTTATTGGACTCATTATAGATTGAGCCACAGCAAGATAAATTTCCCGGTACAGCATTGAAGCAAATGTTTCTTCTGTAACTAACTGATTTTGAGTAAAAACTCCGTCGAAAACTACAAGTCTGCGGTATGGAGATGCCGAATAATATACGGAACTTACTTCTGAATCTGGGGAAATTACAACAGGCATTCTGAAATTATTTTCAGTTTCAAGAGAATACTGGGCCTGAATAAAAAAGTCCTCACCTTTTGTTGCAATAAATGCTGCAAGGTGAGAACTTTCATCTGGATATAAAATATCGAAGTGCCGTGTTTTCAGCAAATTAATCTTTCTTGGATGTGATAAAACTCCTGCTGCAAAAATCTGTACAACCAGGAAAGATAAAAAACTAAAAACAGCGAATCTTTTTTTCACTATTTTGAAAACTCTTCAAGAACCGATTTAAAGATTGCTAAACCTTCGTCAATTTCTTTGTCAGAGATTGTTAAAGGTGGAAGGAAGCGTACAACATCAGCTCCAGCAGTTGTAGTACAAAGTCCTTTTTCAAGACAGCGTACTTCAATATCAAAAGGTTTTACATTTGGATCAATTTGAGTACCAATCATTAAACCTTTACCGCGAACATCCTTTACAATTGGCAAGTTCCAGCTGCTAATCTTCCCGCGAATGTAATCTCCAGCGTGATTTACTCTATCAAGGAAACTTGGTTCTGCAACTGTATCAAGAACAACCTTACCTGCAGCACAAGCCAAAGGGTTTCCTGCAAATGTAGACTGATGGTCGCCTGCAACAAAAACTTCGGAAGCTTTTCCGCGGAATAAACAGATTCCCATTGGAACACCACCGGCAATTCCTTTAGCCAAAGTTACAACTTCTGGATTTACGCCAAGCCAGTCGCTGGCAAGGAAAGTTCCAGTACGGCCAACACCAGTTTGAACTTCGTCGCACATTACAATTGCACCAGCAGCACGTGCAGCATCGGCAGCAGCTTTTGCCCATTCAGGGTCAAGAAGATTTACTCCACCTTCACCCTGAATACATTCCATTAAAAGAGCGGCTGTTGTATCATCAAAAGCATTTTTAAGACCTTCAAAGTCGTTTGCTTTAATTGTTTTAAATCCTTCTGGATATGGAGCAAAACATTCTGGATGGAATTTATCCTGACCAGTAGCAGTAAGAGTTGCCAAAGTTCTTCCGTGGAATGAAGATTCCAGTGTTACAATTGTTTTGCGTTTTGCGCCACCATTAAGCTGGCCATATTTTCTTGCAAGTTTAATTGCAGCTTCGTTTGCTTCGGCACCAGAGTTACCAATATAACCGTGTTCAAAACCTGTTATTTCCAACAATTCATTAGCGAATTCAATACCAATATCAGAAAAAAAGTAGTTTGAAATATGGATTTGTTTGCGAGCCTGGCGGGAAATTGCTTTTACAAGTGGTTTATAGTTGTGACCAAGACAGTTTACACCAATACCTGAAATAAAATCGATGTATTTTTTGCCATTTACATCCCACATTGTTGAGCCATTTGCTTTTGTAAAAGTTACATCAAATGAACCATAATTGTTTACAATTTTCTTTTCCATATTCCTACCTCACATGAATAAATATACATTTATTATGCATAAATATTCAGTTAATTCAAGATATTTTAAGTAAATATACAGATTTTATGCAGATTTTATTTTTTCGCGTGTTTTATTTTCTTTTCTTCGTAAAGATTCTTATCGGCCTGGGTAAGAAGCTTTAATAAATCTTTCTCTTCTTCAGTATATTCAATTGGACCAATACTGATTGAAAGGGTAAATGGAAGTCCTGCTTCTTCTGAAAGTTCTTTATTCAACTGAATAAGACGTTCACGTAAATAATCTACTTTGTAAATTGGGAAACCTGGTGCAACTACACCAAATTCATCACCACTAAGGCGGCCTACTAAATCGGAATCGCGGAATGCGGCCTTTAAAACCTTTGCTTCTGTTTGAATTGCCAGGTCTCCAATCTTATGACCATAAGTATCATTAATTGTTTTAAGACCGTCCAAATCACAGAAAAAAATACATCCAAGTTTTCCCATAGAAACAGACAGGTCTAAAAGACGCTGGCCATAATCTATGAAACCGCGACGATTAAATACTTTAGTAAGTTCGTCGGTTTTAGACTGGAGGTTCAAATCTTGCGCACGCTGAATAAGTAAAGAACGGTTTGATTCATTTTTTGTATATTCGTATGCGTTAATAATAATGTTCATTAAAATCTTAAGATGAACAGATGTCATAGAAAGATTTTTATGTTCATTACGGCATACCATATAACCGTAATTATTTTCACGAAGGAACAACGGAAGAAGGAAATAAATACCTGGAACATTAGTATCGCATTCTGCAGGAATAATTTTTTCCAAAGGATTTATTTCAATACAAGTTTCATCTGTATAATATTTTTCTATTCCCTTTTCTAGATTAATCTGTAACAGGACTTTTGCTTTTTCTGGCAAAACTATTTTGTCTGTAGGATAAACTGTTACAGGTCTATTATAGAAACAAGCCACAATAGAAGGAAGTTTTGCAACACCCATTGAATTTTTAATTGTTGTTGCAACTTTTCTCATTCCAACCTGTGTGTCCATTAAGTTCAAAAGGTTATAAAGATTTTCGATAGTTTCCATACTATGAATAAGAACATTCTGTTCTCGAATCTTTATTCCTTCATCTATTTCGTGGTAAACATTATTTGCATCATAAAAGGCATTTGAATGTATTTTCCAGTCTACACAACCACAAGACTGACGGTAGATTGGTGAACACTGAAGTACGGTTTTCTTTTCTATTTTCTCTCCATTTAAAATTTTATACATTATTTCTGCAACTTTTCTACCATTACCTGGAATATTCTGATCTACAGAAGTTAATGTTGGATATGTAAGGAGAGCAAATGGTGAATTATCAAAACCTGAAACGGAAACTTCTTCAGGACAATTAACGCCCAATTCCTGGAACGCAAGAAGACAACCGCCAGCTGTAAAATCATTTACACAAATAATTGCATCAAAGTCGATATCTTCTTTTGTTTTATAAAGTTTAAGCATTTCAGTTTTTGCGGTTCCCGGTGTAAAATCGCCAGGAATTACACGCTTCGGATTAAATTCCAAATCATTATCTTTAAGAGCTTTTTTAAATGCTATCAAACGTTCTTTTGCCTCAGGGGCAGCATTTAATGAGGCAGACAAAAATGCAAAGTTTTTTCGACCATGTTTTTCTTTGAAATGCTTAACCATTTGATAAATGGCTTCGTCTGAAACTGTACATGTATATTTAGAACCTTTAATTTCCAAAGGTGTAGAAACTGAAACAACTGGCTTTCCTGTAAAAACTTCAAGTTCCTTTGAATAAGCTTCAAGGGATGTAAAATTTAAGAAAGAGTTAGTAACAGAAATAATTCCGTCAATTTCTTTTGATTTGAGAATCTCGATAGAAGACCAATACTGGTAGTCGAAGTCAGATGAAGTAGAATGAGGAGTATGGACTGTAGCGATTATGAGACGTGTATCTTTTATTTTTTCATAATATGAAATAATTCCTTCTACAACAGCGACATTATAATCATTTACAACATTATGAACTAATACAGCAATATTCTTCATTTAGGTTCATTATATCACAGTTTAAGATATTTATATATAAATAAAAATAGCACAAAGGTGACAGTCACCGAACGTTAAGTGACAGTCACCTAATGTTAGGTGACTGTCACTTAACGTTCGGTGACTGTCCCTTTTGTGCTGTTTGAATTAAAAATTTATTTAATCAAATCTTTTGCAAGAATTTTTGCGATGTTAGGACGTTTTGCCAAATCGCCTTTCAAACCTTCTTCACGAGCTTTGTTTACATAATCTTTAGCCTGGAATGAATATGTGAAGTTTGTATGAACATCGTATGTGCCTTTCATCAAAGCGTAAGCATCTTCTGTCATAACCAATTCTTCATCAGTTGGAATTACGAAGATTTTTGTAGCTGAATCGTCAGCGTGGATGTAAGTTTCAGCATTACCTGTGAATGACCATTCGTTGCGCTGTGCATCCATCTTAATTCCAAAGCCTTCAAGACCTTCTGTTGATTTTGCACGGATAATTGGACCTCTTTCACCAACACCAGCTGTAAATACAATTGCATCTACACGGCCAAGTTCTGCAGCGAAAGCACCAATGTATTTTTTAATGCGAAGAGCTTCCATTTCAATAGAAAGCTGGCAGAGTTTGTCGCCTTTTGCAGCATCAATTTCAATATCGCGGCGGTCAGAGTATTTTGTTGTAATACCAAGACATCCAGATTTTTTGTTCAAAGCAGCATCCATTTCATCAGCTGTCATACCTGTTTTACGCATGATATAGAATGGAAGAGCTGGGTCAAGGTCACCAGAACGAGTTCCCATTACAAGACCTTCAAGTGGTGTAATACCCATTGTTGTATCGTAACATTTACCATTTTTAACAGCACACATAGAAGCACCGTTACCAATGTGACAGAT
>JAZLKI010000090.1:0-15322 GCA_045597485.1 Treponema sp. | reverse complement strand
TCAAACATGAATTATATGCTTAATCTTCCATTTAAGATGATTAAGATTGATAAATACATTGTCTGGGCTGCTTATGCTGATCAAAAGGCTGAAATAGCTCTTGCGGCAACAATCAAAATGATAAAATCCCTTGGAATGACTGTGCTGGCTGAAGGTGTTGAAGAGAAAGATCAGGCAGACTGGCTTGTAGAACTTGGATGTGATTATCTTCAGGGATATTATTATTCGCGTCCTGTTCCTAAAAAAGAATTTTTGAATATAATGTTGGATAATAAATAATATAAATCGGAGTTTTTTATGCAGATTCGTGAATCCGCTGAAATGTATCTTGAGACTATCCTTGTACTTTCTGAAAAAGGTGCAGTTCGATCTATAGATATTGCACATGCTATGAATTTTTCCCGTCCTTCTGTAAGCGTTACAATTCATAATCTTGAAGCTGAAAAATATGTAAAAATTGGTGAGGATGGAAATATCACCCTTGAACCTAAAGGTCTTGAAATAGCAGAAAAAATTTATGAACGCCATACTGTGCTGAGTAAGATGTTGGAAGGAATTGGTGTTCCTGCTGATATAGCTGCTGAAGATGCCTGTAAAATTGAGCACGATATAAGTGATATAACATTTGCGTGTATTAAAAATCTTATTACGAAGAATTGTAAATAAATATGAAGTCTGTAAAAAAAAGCATTATTCTTCTATTAGTAATTTTAAGCTGTTCTTTCAGAGTGTATTCCAGTGATGTTGAATATATTCATCCTTTTAAACTTTATGCTGTAAATGATTCAATTCTAATGTCCTCTGGAGCACTTCTTTCAGGTTCAGCTTTAGTTTGCGATAAACTACTTAAAATGAAGGTTACTGATTTTGATTGTTCCGCACTAAATCAATCAGATGTTCCTGTTTTCGATCAGCTTTTTATGCAGCCATATAGTAAACCCTTGCACTATGTTGGAACTGGAACTCTTCTGGTATCCCTGGCATCTCCTCTTATTTTTGCTACAGTTCCAAATAATGAATGGCTTACTATAGGAATTATGTATGCTGAAACTTTACTTATTTCAAATGGAGTTAAGGAGTGGTTGAAAATACTTGTAAGTAGACCACGTCCATATATGTATTTTGATAGTTATCCACTTGATAAAGTTGAAGACGGAGATTGGAATTGTTCTTTTCCTTCTGGGCATACAACAATGGCTTTTGCCGGCGCTGCATTTACAGCTTATTTGTATAATCAGTATTTTCCAGATTCAAAATGGAAATTTGCGGTTACAGGTGCCGCATTTGGAATAGCTGCATTAACTGCAGGTTTACGAATGGCTAGTGGAAATCATTTTTTTACTGATGTAATGACAGGTGCAGTTATTGGAACTTTATGTGGTTTTGTGGTTCCTTACATGCATAGCGAGATGTTTTATAAAACTTTCAGAAAATCTAAAACAGAAACAACTGTATCTTCTTTACCTATGGGATTTAGTGTTCAGGTAAAATTCTAAGCCAACATTTATGAATAATCAGAACAATTGTTTACCGATTGACTAATTGTGTGTAAAAAGGAAAAAGCAAAAAAAAGGACTTCAGATTAATCTGAAGTCCTATGTGAGCTACACTGGATTCGTACCAGTGACCCACGCCTTAAAAGGGCGTTGCTCTACCTACTGAGCTAGTAGCCCAACTCATTCTTGCGAATGCTTGATTAATATATAATTAACACAAAAAAGTGTCAATACCAAAACTAATATATTTGTTATTTTTTTTAAAATTTATAAACAATTTGCATGCTCATAGGCGAAACTATTGTTTCTACACTTTTACCTTTCTTTTCAAATTTCTTATAGAAATCGGCTGTGTGAGTATATGGCACAACAAAACCACAAAGCGTTCCTATTACAGCACCTGCAAGTACATCTGTGAAAAAATGATTACCGCTAGCCATTCTAAAAGCTGCAGTAGTACTTGCAAGCCCAAAAGAAACACCTGTTACAACATATTTCCAGGAAGAATCTGGATAGTACTGATTAAATACACAACTTAAAAAAGCAGCACTGGCAAATGCAAAAGTAGTATGTCCAGAAGGAAATGAATTATTCCAATCTCCATTATCAATATATTTCTGGGGAACATCATCATAATAACTGTAAGGTCTAGGTCTGTTTACAAGGAACTTTCCCCATTCTTTTATACCGTAAGCATACATAAGAGTTTCAGCATACATTACCCCCAGCCCAATATACTCATTTTTAGGAACTGAAAGCATTACTAATGGAGATGCTAGAGAAATAACTTCTGTTACAGTAGCAACAATATCAAGAGGTTTGCTATAACTGTTCATAAAGAACTGATCCATAACAGGAATATCAGCCTTTACAAGATCTTCTTTATTAAAATCTGGCTTATTAAAATCTACAAACTTATTCATAACAAAGCCAGAACCAGCTAAAGCAGCACCAACACCAAGCTGAATACCATCATTTACAGGGTTCAGCTTATATGGGTGGATATATTCCACATCACTTGCACACAAATATGCAGTACCCGAAATAATTATAGTCAGCACTGCTAAAATCTTTTTAAATAATTTCATTTATCTGTAATATTATCCTTCATAATCTTAAGATATTCATCTTTTGGTACAGGACGAGAATAATAGTACCCCTGAAGGTAGTCACAACCCAAACCAATAAGCCACTGTGCCTGATCTTCAGCTTCAACACCTTCTGCCAAAACTGTCATATCCAAAGATTTAATCATTTTAATTGTAGCAGCAAGAGCTTTTTCTGCACGAGGATCTGCATAAGCCGCCCAGACAATGTATTTATCAATCTTAATCATCTTAAATGGAAGATTAAGCATGTAATTCATATTTGAATAACCAGAACCATAGTCGTCAAGAGAAAGTTCAAAACCTGCCTTAGACAAAGTCTGCATATTTTTAAGCAAAATTTCTGGTGTATGTGCCGCAGCAGTTTCTGTAATTTCAAGGTTAATAATAGAAGAAGGAATTTTATAAATACTATTAATAGTAAGAATCTGTTCTGCAAGAATTTCCTGCATACACTGGGCTACAGAAAGATTTATATCAATCTTTTTAATACCATACTCTTCTATATTAATTGTAGAAAGTGTTCTACATACTGATTCGAATACGAATTCACCAATACGCAAAATTGTTCCGGTTTTCTCTGCAATAGGAATAAAATCTTCCGGAGAAATAAACTTACCTTTTTCATCTTTCAAACGAATAAGCGCTTCGGCACCTACCAGGTTCATTTCTTTTACAGAATAAATTGGCTGATAGTATACTTCAAATCTATTTTCAATAAGACCATTTCTTAATGAATGTTCGATATATTGAGTACGGCGTTTATATTCCATATCAATTTCATCTGCAAAAATGACAGGCTTTTTATAGCGCTCATCTATTGTAACCATATTTACAATATCAAGCATTTCTTCTGGCGACTGAGCATTTTTAGGACATTCAACTACACATAGTCTGGAATAAAGTTTTAGTTCTACAGTTCCATAGCTCCAGTTCTGCTGGAAACGAGTTGATAATTTATTTACTGCAGTATTAATTTCGCGTTCAGATGGATTTTTAAGAAGGATACAGAAACAACCCTGATATACATTGTAAACATTCAAAAATGAAAATTCACTTTCCAGATACTTTTGTACCAGGCGGAAAAAGTTATTCAACTGAGCAATACCTATTGTGTTACTCATAAAAGCTGTATCATCAAGAATAATAAAGATTCCTGTAAATTTCCTGTTATTTCTAAAACTTTGAGTTGTCATTCTGACAAAACCAGTTTGATTTAAAGAACCAGTAACACTATCTACAACCTCTTCTGGTCGCTGAATATAGAAGAAATAAACCAGAGAAGCCAGAGCAATTCCAAATCTTTCTACAAGAAGACCACGAATAAGCAATTGCAGAATATAACCAAAAATAACTACTAAAACATAAAAATACAAAAGATTACGTTTTTCTTTAGTAATGGTCTTTCTTGAAAGCCAAACCATTACCGAAGAACAACAAACATAAATCAAACTCAAAACATAAAGTGCGTAAAACCAGATATTGTTATTTCGTTGGTAGCCAAGAACAGGATCAATTCTAAAAGCCAATGGATAGTAACCATCTAAAACAGGAGACAGCCATATAATCAAAATTGCAATAAAAGCAGGGACAATAAGGAATATATGGAAATATTTTGTCTTTTTTCTATCTAGCTTATTCCAGATATCAAGAATAGAAACGGTATAAGCGGTATACAACATACCAAAAATATTACTACCCGTAAAACACAGACATTCTATAAACCAGACAAAAAGCAGAGGTATTTTTGCAAAATTTATTTCTACCCAAATAGTAACTAAATCAACAATTGTATTTATAATCTGGGCACACAGAATAATAAAGAAAATTTTATTCTGTACTGTTGGCAGATTCTTTTTCTGAAAATAGAAAAAAATTACAATTGCTTCAATAAAGAGGGCAGCAATATCAAACTGATAAATATAAGTCACAATCTCTATCCTATGAGTTTATAATTATATTCCAGAATTTATGAGTGGTCAAATAAACTGCAAAAGAGTATAATACCACCATGGCTTATAAAATTTTTATTGATGGAAAAGAAGGCACAACTGGCCTTAAAATTTTTGAACGTTTTGAAAAACGCAATGATATTGAAATTATTACTATTGATGAAGAAAAAAGAAAGGATCCTGTTGAAAAAGCAAAATTAATCAACGCTTCTGATTTTACATTCCTTTGTCTTCCAGATGCAGCGGCAATTGAATCTGCCCAGCTTTGCACAAACCCTAAAACGAAAATTATTGATGCTTCAACTGCACACCGTGTAAATCCTGCATGGGCATATGGCTTTCCAGAATTAGACAAATCTTTCCGCGAAAAAATTGAAACTTCAAATAGAATTGCAGTACCTGGCTGTTATGCTTCGGGAACTATTGCAATCCTCTACCCTCTTGTAAAATCTGGCATTATGCCAAAGGATTATCCTGTAAACGTTCACGCAGTTAGCGGATATTCTGGAGCAGGAAAAAAGGCAATTGCACAATATGAAGCAGAAGGTCGTGATGTTGGACTTGATACTCCACGTCTTTACGCTTTAACTCAGGCTCATAAACACCTTCCAGAAATGAAGCTTATATCTGGCCTTGAATATGAACCTATTTTTAATCCATATGTATGTGATTATTTCCAGGGAATGACAGTAACAGTCGGTTTACACACTCGCCTTCTTGGCAAAAAAGTTACTGCGCATGATGTTTGGGAAATGTTTGCGGCTCATTATGAAGGATGCCGCTTTGTAAAGGTTGCCGGTTTTATGGGTGAAGGAACATTACCAGAACAGTTTATTCCTGCTAATACAATGGCCGGAACAAACAATATGGAAATTTTCGTTTACGGAAATGATGAGCGTATTATGGTAACTACCCGTTTCGACAATCTTGGAAAAGGTGCCAGCGGTGCAGCAGTTCAGTGTATGAACATTGCTATGGGCGTAGACGAAGGGCTTGGCCTGTAAAGATTTAATTAAGAGGTGTAAAAATGGCTAAATATATTTCTTTAACATTTGATGATGGACCTAACCTTGACGGTGCAGATAACTGTATGGAACGTATGCTTGATATTCTTGAAAAATACAATGTTCCTGCAAGTTTCTTTTTGATTGGAAATAAAATTACAGAAAACAATAAGAAGATTATTAAACGAGCCATGGATTTAGGATGTGATATTCAGAATCATTCCTGGACTCACCCTTGGAAACCTTCTATGGCAGATATGGAAATAGAAGAAATAAAAGAAGAATTTCAGAAATGTGACGATGCTATTTTTGAAATAACAGGAAAACGTCCTGAATTCTTCCGTCCACCATATATTCTTGTTTCTCAGAAAATGTACGATGCAATTCCATTACCATTTATTTGCGGTGATGGCTGTTGTTTTGACTGGGAACCTGAACGCTCTGCAGAATTCAGATACAAAGCTATCATGGATAATGCAAAAGATGGAATTATGTACCTGCTCCACGTACTTGAAGGCAATCAGGCCACATTGGATGCCTGTGACCGGGCAATTCCAGAATTAAAGGCTCAGGGCTACGAATTTGTAAACCTTCCAGATTTATTCAAAAAATGTGGAGTAGATCCTAAAATTAAAAATTCCCTCTGGTCTGTAGCAAACGGCCCTGAAGGAAATACGTGGGGAAAATAATTTTACTATACAAAATACTAACTATACAGTATACTCAATTCCATTGGAAATGCCCTTTTAAAGGCGGTTATCTCCCAAACTCAATCAGTTAGTTACAATGTAACTTTCTGAAAGTTGATTATGGGAGGCAGTCTATGACTTTTGACAGAATTATTGCAGTAATTGCTTGTTTAGCAACTGTAATCTGCACAGTTACAGCAGTGCTCTCTTACCTGAAAAATAAGAAGAGTTAAAAAGTAAAGCCGCCCTAAGTTTGACACACAACGGACGGCTTTATCGTTTCTACGTGGAGATAACCCCGAAAGGGCATTTCCTTTATTTGAATATACCATAAGTTGAATGTGGCGTCAAATAAATAGCCTTTTTTGGTATTTCTTATAATTGCATACTTCTGGATTCTTTTCGCAAGGCATTATAAAAACGAGTCAGATATTCGTTTAGACCTTTCCCCCTAGGCATTCTTTCATACTTAATGGAAGAAATATCCATAAACATTTCAGGATCCTCATCAACAGCTTTATTCATATAAACAAGAATCTTACAGACATAAGCTTCACTGGTTGTCCAATCTTTACTGATAATTTTACGAAGATACCAACTGGATTCACGGCACATTTCAAGTTCAAGAAAATAATCATTCAACAAACGACGCTGATAATGAAGTGTTTTGTTGATATCAAATTCTTTTCTCTTATCATTAAAATCTTCATTGAATCGTTCCTTATATTTTTCTGTGATTTTTTCTACGTCACATTCACATTCTTTGTAAAAGAAATTTATTACACTTTGGAATGCATGAGCAAATTCAAGACTCATATAAGTAGATGAAAGACTTGTGTACCTTTGAAACTTCATTATTTGAATTGGAATGCATATTGCAAAAATAATTGCAATTACAGATATAACAATTTGAACAATATTCAATATTACTGCCATCCTACTCATTCCTATTACAAATCTGCAACAACATCTAACCATTTTTTACATAATTCTGCATTCAAATTTCGTTTTTTAGTTGTGACCATGCTATCTTTATCACCATTCGGTTTTTTTTCTGTTATCACAGTTTCGATATCTTCCGACTTATCTTCAGGGAACCTTATTTTTTCAAAAATTTTGTCTAACTTTTGATATTTTTCTTTTTTACAATCAATATTCCTTTTTTCTTCTACCCAGTGAAGAATAAAATATCCTAACGTGATAAAAAATAACAAAGCAGCAACTAAAAATATCATCAAACAAAATGATTCCTTTCGGATAATACCAGTTATCACAATTCCTGAGAAAAGAGCTAACAAAACTATTGTAACAATAAAAAACAAAATATCTTTTTTCTTCATAAAATTTTCCAAAAATCTTAATTTTTTTTCTCGCTCCGCACACAGCTGTACTACCCATTTCGGCTTAACGCCTCCTTACGCCGCCCCTACGTTGATACTGCACCGCTCCATCTCGTACCTACTAGTTTGAAGCGGGACATACAATGCGGAAACCCTGGTAGTATTCCTTGAGGTAAGCGTCGTTGTAGTTCCCGTAGTCCACCTCGCAGTTGTCGTCGTTGTTGTAACAGCTGCCGTTGCAGTAATAGCGGAGGTCGCTGTTGTACGGGTAAACATCCCAACACCACTCCCACACATTACCGCTCATATCATAGAGTCCATAGTCGTTTGCTTTCTTCTGTGCAACAGGATGTGTTTTGTCTCCACTATTACCAGCATACCAGCCTACTTCATCAAGATTATTACTTCCTGAATATGTATAATTTTGTCCGCCTTTTGCAGCATATTCCCATTCTTCTTCTGTTGGTAAGCGGAAGCCGTTGGCATTTGTATTCTGTGTTACATTACCTCTAATGGAATCACCTTTATGTGGTGTATATCCCCATAGGTCTGGATTTGTACTGCCGTTTACTGAATATACAGGTGTAAAACCAAGTTTTTCACTGAGTTTATTACAGAAATAAATTGCATCATACCAGCTTACTTCTTCTACGGGATTATTGTCACCTTTGATATTACTTGGGTTACTTCCTATAATTGAGATGTACAACTTCTGGGTTACTTCTGTCTTCATCATTGCTAAATTCTTTCCAGGAATCTTCACAAAACTCTCCTGATACTCTTTGTATAATTTATGATAGTCTGCGACTCCTTTTTTAGCCTCATTTAAATTCAATCCTTTTGCAATATATTTTTTAAGGACTTCAAATCCAGCTTTTTCTTTTGCAACAATTCCTACAATCTCCCTCAAATCCCATTCAGGTTTCATTGTGCGTGGCTGAACTTTGTTCAACGCACTTGTTTGTGTAACTTTTCCACTTACAGTGTTGATTACACGAATCTTTGAGAAGTTGAACTTATATTCACTTGGCTTGTCATCACCTTCTGCAGTTACATTGTAGTCAATTTCAAAGTAGATAATCGGGTCGC
Source organism: Treponema sp. (assembly GCA_045597485.1). Classification (GTDB taxonomy): domain Bacteria; phylum Spirochaetota; class Spirochaetia; order Treponematales; family Treponemataceae; genus Treponema_D. The sequence goes on along the minus strand of JAZLKI010000090.1, from coordinate 6,646 downwards.
CTCGGGTAAGGAGCGAGTTATACATATCTACATTATTTGTATATTCTTCAATTACAGCATCATTCAATTCTGTTGCCATGTCTGGTGCTTTTTTTCCGCTTAAAGCTTCATAATTTACAATAAAGTTATCGGTATAAAGTAAGATACCGTCCGAATACAACGAAAGATATGCGTTCCATCCGTTTTTACTTCCTTCATACTTTCCATAACTTACTTTAAGTTCATCCCCCATAGAAGAAACTGTTCTGATTGTTGCAAGAGTCTTTTGGTCGGTACGAATTTCTGCAAGTAGTGCAGCATCCTGACTTGCTGTTGCTTTTTTCACTGCATCACAATCCGCAAAGAATTTGTTTGTAAGGTCTTCATTGCTCTTTATTACCTGGTTTTCACGGCGCTGCTTTGCCTGTTCTGTTGGATTTCCGGCACTTCCAAGCTCTACAGTACTGTATGTCTTATTTCGGATACGGGACTCTTCACTTTCCTTATCCTTAAGCATCTGGTCATAAAGTTCCTGAGAGCGGTTTTCTACCCCCTGACGGATTTCTACTAAAGCCTTCTTTTTACTTTCAATAACATTAATCTGTCCAAGAACGCCCTGTTTTTCCATTTTTAGTTTGCGAACTTCTGCAGCTTTTGCTGCAGCATCCTTTGCCATCTGGTCACGCTGAGTTTTTAATGCAATAGAACGCTCTGCTTCAAGTTTTTCATCTTCGGCGGCTCGTGCCATCTGTGCTTTAAGTTCTTCCTGACGCTTTTTTTCTGCATTCTGCTTTTCTACAAGAAGTGCCTTTTCAGCTTCAATTCTGTTCTTGTTCTGAATTGCATTGATATCGTTTGAGGTCATCAGTTTTGAAAGCTCTGCATCATAGTCCTTCATCATTTTCTGATACTGTTCTTCGTTCTGTTTTGCCAGAGCAAGCTGTGCGTCTACAGAAAAGTTTGCTGAGCCATTTGTAAGGAGATTCTTGTTAAGGTCAGAAATATTAATGTTCAGCTTGTTCGCAAGAGATAGAGTAAGTTCATCTACGGCACCAGTAGATCCATAAAGATATTCTGCTTTTGAATATTCTTTTGAAGTACAGCTTGCCATCTGCTCACCGGTAGTAAGATCTGTAAAGTCAATGCTGATTGTATACCCAGAACCTGTCTTACGAAGCTTTGTAAATACTGCGAATTTTGCTGTTGTAATTTTACCCAGTTCAATTGCGGTACTTTCATCTCTTCCGCCATCTTCACTTTCTGCCTGAAGTTTTTTAAGAGCTGCTTCTGATTTAGAATCAACTACTGTCTTCATTCCAAGATATTCCTGAAGGTTTGACTTAAGTTTGTCCTGTACCTGTCCTGGAAGCCATGCAGATTCTGCACCAGAAATATTTACAACTTCCTGGTTCACAACCTGAACCGGTTGTTTTGTAAGATTTTCAGCACGTGTTCTCTTGCTATACTGTTCTACAGTTTCGATTCCATCAATATTTGAGAGAGTATATGTTTTTGATTCCAAATCTGTTGTTTCAAATGTAACAAGATAAGTTTTCTTATTTGTATAATTAAGACGTTCTGCAATATTTGCCATATTCATGCCAGATACAATCTTCACCTTGTTTTTAGAAAGAGCTGACAAAGATACAATTCCGTCATTTGATACTTTCATTCCTGCAAGACTCATATCACAAATAAATACTGCGGTTGAATCTTTGTTTGATTCCAGTGTTTTTCCAAGTTTCTTTGCATCTACTTTTGTCTGTGCAAAAAGTGAAATTGAAAGCAGACTTATAAGTAATAATGTAAGGTATTTTTTCATTATTTATCCTTCCACTACATCAAGAAATCAGCCAGGTCCATAGCTTCCTGAGCGGCGGCCTTTGTCTGTGCTTCCTGTGCATCAAGTTTCTTTGCTTCTACAGCTGCTTTTGCAACTTCCGCATTACTTGCAGCAGCATCTGCATTAGCTTTTGCTTTTTCAGCTTCAAGGCGTGCCAGCTGTACCTTATACAAAGCTTCTTCTTCTGCCTGTTTTGCAGCATCTTTTTTGTCTGCGTCTTCTTTCATTTCGCTAAAGAGCGCACCAATCTTTTTCTGAGTTTCTGTTTCAAGACCTTCTGTTCCCATAACATCCATCAGATACTTACGACAAAGGGCATCCCATGTTGCTTTATCCATTGAATAAACTGTGTAATATATATACTGTTCGCTCTGTTCTTTTGAACCAGCTTTTGTAGTTCTTACCTTCTGATAGAATCCTGTTTCTTCGCGAAGCCCTGTCATATCTGCCTTTGTTTCACTAGCTGCAACATATACTGCTTCCAGCTGTCCTACATCATTTAAGCCCTGACCAACTCTACCAATAACTTTCTGACTCAATTCTGCTGCCTGAACATATGCAAATCCTGCTCGACTCAAAGCCTGAGCTGTAGCTTCTGTTTTTCCTGTTGCCATACTTATTTTTACAACGCGATTTGAATTTAATCCCCACTGTTCCTTGAAAGTGTCAGAGTTTCCACGACGCATATTCTTAAGCCATGTAGGAGCTGCAATTTCTCCTAAAGTTCTATCGGTCCAGTCAACAACTACTACCTTATCCACATCATCATCAACATTTACCTTTATAGTAGGATCTGCTTTTGGTGTTGATCCACAGCTTACAAAACTCAATAACGATACAAATAATGTTCCTGTTGCTAATGCTCTAATTAATGTCTTTTTCATTTAATTTTCTCCTCTTGCTGTTATACAGCTTAAAATTTAATTTCTTTTTCTATTTTTTCTGCCAGCTTTGGAAATGCCTTTTTTTGTGCATTTTCCAATGTATATGCGACAGTTTTTTCCGTTAGTTTTGCTTCGTACGAAAAAACAGCTTTTCCTTCACTGCTTTTTATAGAAACAATAACAGCAGGCATAATTGTTACAGGATTTTCGCCATTAGGATTTGATAAAACAGTAACATCTACTGTGTAATTTCCACTTGAACCAACTATAAATCCACCTTTCTCAAGTGCAGTCTTTATGGAAGTCTCCACTATGTTTCCGTAATCGCCCTTCAGGTTTACAAAAATAGTAAGATTCTTTTGTTCTTTTTCTATTTTTGCCGGAAGCTCAGCAATTGCCGTTCTGTCTGCTGAATATTTGTCCTCTTCACTTGGATTTATGATTCTGCCGTATTCAAGTTTTTCCATAAAATCACTGGAAACTTTCCATGCATTTTTATACAGAGATACTTTCGTAAATGAATCATCCTCTAATTCTGCTTTTTTGAGGAAGGCGTAAAATTTTGTTTTTTCAGCATCGATCTTAGGCTTATACTGAATCCAGGCATCTTCCCGAATCATATAGGCTACTGCATACCACTTCTTTTCCGACTTGTAATAATAACTTTCAGTAAACTCAAGACCAATAAACTCAACTTCACTTGTAACATTTACTTCATCAATTACGCGGGTTTCTTCCTGAATAGACGAACCAGTTGTAATAGATGACATGGTTGTTGAAAGATTTGCACTCACCGTTGACTGAAAATATCTAGCCAACTGAGAAGCGGCATCTGTCCTGGCATCTTCCGCAGTAGTTCCGCTTCCACGCTGAGCTATGTATTCTCTGTTTGGATAAACATTTCTGTAATTCTGAAACCAGTCCGGCTCATTGGATTTAGGTTTCGCAAATAATAAAACTGATGAAATCAGCATTGAAAATAGAACAACAATCTTTTTCATAAAATCCCCGAATATATTTAATTCAAAATAATGAATTGTCGTAAATATACTACATTAATACAAAATTATAAATTAGATTTACTACATTTTCAAATTTTATCGTAAATTTACTTAAAATCAAATGTATGGGTTTTAGAGAAAATTTAAGAGATTTGATTGAATACAAAGATTTGACCTTAAAAGAACTGTCTTTTATGACAGGCATTCCAAAAGGTTCATTAAGTAACTATTTGAAGGAAAACTGTTCTATACCCGCTGCAGATATAGCAGTCAAAATTGCTGATGCTCTGAATGTTTCTGTGGAATATCTTGTAACGGGAATAAACAAAAATACAGCAAAATCAAATTCTAACTCTATTTACCCCAACGATATAATTCAAATTGCAGAAAAACTAAATCAATTCCCAAAAGAAAAACGCAACATAGTTAAAAATCTAGTAGACGATTTGGAAAAATTAAATTCCTAACACTGTTTGCAAAACTTTTTGCAATATGCTAATATTTCTGCATAAATATGCATTCTTAATGTAATTATATACATTTTCCTTGTATAAATATACATATATTTTGAGGCAAGTATGTCAGAGATTAAATTTATTGATGGCGGCGTTTGTGCCCCTGCAGGTTTCACAGCAAATGGTGTTCTTAGTCATATTAAGGCTACAAGAACTAAAAATGATACAGCTTTAATTTATTCAGAAAGGCTTTGTAATGTTGCTGGAGTTTTTACACAGAACCGGGTACAGGCAGAAAGCGTTAAACTTACAAAAAAGCATATTGCAAACGGAAAAGCACAGGCTCTTATTGGTATTTCTGGAAATGCAAACTGTTGTACTGGAGCTCAGGGTGCTGAAAACGCATTCCGCATGGCAAAATGCACTGCAGATCAGCTGGGAATTAATCCTGAAGATGTAATTGTTTATTCTACAGGTGTAATTGGTGCCCAGCTTGACGTTACAAAAGTTGAAAATAACATTGAACCTCTTGTAAAAGGCCTTTCAAAAGACGGTAATAAAGAAGCCCGCATTGCTATTATGACAACTGATACTCAGTTCAAAGAGTGTGCAGTTGAATTTACAGTTGATGGCAAAACTTGTCATATGGGAACTATGTGTAAAGGTTCTGGTATGATTCATATCAACATGGGAACAATGCTTAGCGTTATTACTACAGACTGTGCAATTTCCTCTGAAATGTTGCAGAAGGCTCTTAAATCTTCAATTCAAGGAACTTACAACTGCGTTTCTGTTGATGGTGATACTTCTACAAACGATTCTCTTACAGCATTGGCAAACGGCCTTGCAGGAAATAAAGAAATTACTAGCGAAGGTGCTGATTACGAAGCATTCCTTGCTGCAATGAATAAAATGAATACCGTTATGGCTAAGAAAATTGCCGCAGACGGCGAAGGTGCAACTCGTCTTGTTGAATGTAACGTAAAAGGTGCAAAAACTGTAGAAGCCGCTCGTGGTCTTGCAAAAGAAATTATCTGTTCTTCACTGGTAAAAGCCGCAATGTTCGGGGCTGATGCTAACTTTGGCCGTTTCTTATGTGCTATGGGTTATAGCGGAATTGAATTTGATCCTGATAAAACAAGCATTTGGTTTACAAGTAAAACTGGCTCAAAACGCTACTTTGAAAATTATGATGATTTTGAAGTACACGGTGAAAATACAATTCAGGTTTACAAGGATGGAGTTCCAACAGAACTTGATGAAGACCTTGCTAAAAAAATCATGAGCGAAGAAGCAGTTGAAATTCTTGTTCAGTGTGGCGACGGAGATGCTGAAGGAACAGCTTGGGGCTGCGACCTCACATATGATTATGTAAAAATAAATGGTGATTATCGTACTTAGTATAAGTGAAAAGTGAAGAACGAATAGTGATATGTGGAGAAAATTTATGAATAAAGATGAAAATATATTACCTGCAGAAACCTGGTCAAATGTCCTTGTTGAAGCCTTACCTTACTTTAAGCAGTGGGTAGGTAAAGTTGTTGTTGTAAAATATGGTGGAAATGCCATGCTCAACGAAGAACTTAAACAGGCCGTAATGGAAGACATTGTTCTTTTGAATACAATTGGCGTTAAGGTAGTTTTAGTTCACGGTGGTGGGCCAGAAATTAACAAAATGCTGGAAAAAATTGGTAAAGAAAGCAAATTTGTTGACGGTTTGCGCTACACAGACGAAGAAACAATGGAAGTCGTTCAGATGGTACTTACTGGTAAATTGAACAAGGATATTGTAGGTATTCTTTTGCAGAAAGGCGGAAAAGCTGTTGGACTTTCAGGTGTAGACTCAGGTTTACTCCGTGCTGTTAAAACTGAAAAAGATTTAGGCTTTGTTGGTGAAGTTACAGAAGTACATCCAGAAATCATTACATCCCTTTTGGACGACGGATTTATTCCAGTTGTTTCAACAGTTGCTCTTGGAGAACAGGGAGACGATGCCCGCTACAACATTAATGCCGATACAGCCGCTGCTAAAATTGCCGTTGCATTGAAAGCAGAAAAATTTGTTCAGCTTACAAATGTACCTGGAATTTTGCGCAATATTGATGATCCTTCAACTTTGATTAAACGTATTGAACGCACTGCAATCGGTTCATTAAAAGCAACAGGTGTAATTGGTGGTGGAATGATTCCAAAAATTGATTGTTGTGAAACTGCATTAAACGGCGGAGTTCCAAGAACACATATTATTGATGGTAGAGTACCACATTCACTTTTAATAGAAATGTTCAGTGACCGTGGTATTGGTACTATGATTTATTAATGCAGGTTTAATTCGAAAGATAGGAACCACAGATTAAGGGGATTTAGGGGATTAATTTTTAGAAAAGCGGAGCAGAAATCGACTTGATTTTGGTTCTGGGCGATAGTGCCACGGACAACGCGGTAGGGAAAGTACAGAGCGAAGCGTCGAGCCCAGCTGGCAAA
>JAZLKI010000089.1:0-12874 GCA_045597485.1 Treponema sp. | reverse complement strand
CTTTGCAGAAATAACAGATATGCTTAAAAAGGCAGAAGTTGAATATACAATTTCTGATGACAGGGAATCAGGTGATGAAGTTGATGTTGTATTTAAGTCTGAACTATATGAAGAACAAAAGACGGCACTAAAAGCACTTCTTAAATCAGATTGCGGAGTTCTTTCTGCTGGAACTGGATTTGGAAAAACAGTAACAACTGCTGCATTAATCTCAGAACGAAAAATTAATACAATTATTATTGTTCAGAATCATAATCTTTTGGAACAGTGGAAAAAATCAATTAAAGAATTTCTTGGGATTACAGCCGGAACTATTGCTGGCGGAAAAGACAAGTCAACGGGAATTATTGATATTGCAATCGTTAATTCACTTACGGAAAAAGGTTCCGATGAAGTGCGGCCACGAAGTTACAAATATGGAATGGTTATTGTTGATGAATGTCACCATGTTTCAGCATTTACTACTGAGAACTTGGTAAACAGTTTTAGGGCAAAATATGTTTACGGATTGACAGCAACTCCAGTTCGAAGAGATGGGCACCAGCATATCATTTTTATGCAATGCGGCCCTGTTCTTTATTCAACAACAACAAAACAGATGAATGAAGTACAAGGATTTGCTCATTATTTTCAACCTCGGTTTACAAGTTTTCATACTGTTGAGAATAAAGAAGGAAAAGAGCCTGGTATAAACGATTATTATGAGAAAATGTGTCAGAGCGATGCACGAAATCAGCTTATCATAGAAGATGTAATAAAATCTGTTGAGAATAGAAGAACACCTTTGATTCTTTCTGATAGAATTTCACATCTTGAGTATCTTGAAGAAAAAATAAAATTAGCTGCAAAAAATGTAATTCTTATAACTGGTAAGGGAACTCAGAAACAGAAAAAAGAACAACTGGAAAAATTGAAATCTGTTTCTGATGATGAGTCACTCATAGTTCTTGCAACTGGAAAATATGCAGGTGAAGGTTTTGATTTACCTCGACTAGATACTTTAATGCTTGCTCTGCCATTTTCATGGAAAGGAATGCTGCAGCAGTATTGTGGACGACTTCATAGAAATTTTGAGGGTAAAGAAGAAGTTCAGATTTTTGACTATGTAGATATAAGAATTCCGACTTTCGACAGAATGTATCAGAACAGACTTAAGGGGTATAAACAGCTTGGATATAAATTAAAGCCGATGAACGAAAATTATGGCGAGGATGAGGAATCTAAGATATTTTCTAATGAGGATGAAGAATTAAAGAAGATTTTTACAGAAGACATTGTTCATGCAAAGGAAAGGATAATAGTTTCTGCACCATATCTTTCAAAAAGGGAAGTTCAGGATTTTATATGGATAGCATCAAAAATTATGCTTAAGGGTGTGCAAGTAATTGTATTTGTTAAAAAGGCTGATACTGATGAAAAGCAGAAGAAGCAGGCAGGTTATATCTTAAATATGGAAAATGCAGGTATTGAAGTTAGACTCAAAGAAGGGCTTTCGCAGAATCTTTGTGTTATAGATGAAAAATTACTGTGGTATGGAAGCGTAAATTACCTGGGATTTTCTGAGAAGGAAGCCTGCTGTATGCGTATCTGTGATGCAAAAATTGCATCGGAAATTGAAGGTGAAATTATAAAGTAGGTGGAGAATTATATGAAAGTTAATGTAAAAGAAATTGCTCAGGAATTACAGACATTAAGCGATGAGGATTGTTTTTACTATAACAAAACAACTGGTGAACTTGAATATTTTAACAGCGAACAGGAAAATCCCAATGACCTTGATATTGATGAAATCGATGAAGATGAAAACTTTGTAGCGCTCACATCAAAATATTCCATTGATGATTATGTAATTATGAAAGATTTTATGTTTGCTCAGGAAGATAAAAAAATCCATGATGCAATTTACGATGCTATTCACCAGAAAGGTGCTTTTAGAAAATTCCGTCAGGTAATTGAACATGCCGGCATTTTACAGAAGTGGTATGAATTTAGAGATAAGGAATATGAAGACATTGTAAAAGAGTGGTGTGAAACAAACGGATTGGAATGGAAGTAACTGTTAGAGAAACGTTGCTCTTTCTAAAAAAGTGAAAAAAACACAAAAAATATAAAGAATTTGAAGCAAAAAGTTGCATCGAGAAAACACTTGAAGACACCAAGAACTTGAGACCAAGTTCTAACACAATAGAAGTTTGCCCGTGTTTTTTATAAAAACCCGAGCAAACTTCTATTGTGCGGTGGGATAAAATCCCCCCGGCCCCCCTTTCGCATGACATTCCAAAAGCGCGGGCAAATGAAACCTTCCCCAAAAGGAAGTTTTCACCGCTTTTTTTTTCCATGTCCTACTCACCAAAGGCCTAGTCCTTTGGAAACCTAGAAAAGAGCAGTGTTGCTCTTTCCATTCTTCCCACCAGACGGCAACCTTCTGGACTTCCCAAGAAAACGGAAAAATACCAATTTTTTAGAGTGAAAACCTCATTTAAGATGGACCCCCCATGAGAAAATACTTCTAACATAAATTGATTATTCAAACCGGAAGTAAATTATGAAAAGATTTCTTAAGTTATGCTCAAACCTTATTGTAGTAATTGATTGTAAGAAAAAAAATTGGGGATTTCAATTCAGAAATAAGTTTCTGAATCTTTTTTACATTGTCTTTAATAATTCTAATACTGCCAGTTGTTGATTTTCTTCCAATTTATTCCATTCATGGATAAGGTCATATTGTTTTTTAGTAACTTGTATTATTTCTAGATTTTCATCACTAAAAAATTGTGCAAGCGTAATATTAAAAGCATCACATATCCTTTCAAGGGAAGGTATTGTAGGGATTTGATTCTTTCTATACCAGGACGATATGGTTGATTGTGGTAATCCAGACTTCTCTGCCAATTGATATTCAGTCCAATTTCGTTCAAGACGATATTTTGTTATTTTTTCTAATACATTCATATTAACACTTCTGCGTAAATATTACTTATTTTTAACGTTGCAAATTAATAATTATAGGCGTATAATTATTACGTAATAGTTTAGTAATAAAGGAAATTATTCATGCCGCAAGTAGTAGAAATGACTTGCCCTGGATGTGGGGCAAGAGTACAGATGAATCAGAAAACATGTGAGTGGTGCCATGCGCCAATTGTAATTTCTAGTATGTCAGATATTTTTTCAATGTCTGCTACAGAAATAAACAAATATTCAAAATCATATGAAAAAGATCTGACAGAAAATCCTGATAATGCAGAATTAAACAATTCTCTTGCAATGTGTTATTTGAAGCTAGGCTTTTATGATAAAGCTTTTGAAAAATTTGATAAGGCAATTGAAAAGGACCTTAACAATTGGGAAACATATTTGTATGCAGCTGTTTGTTTATTAAAAGGAAACAAACCATTTGTGACACCTCGTGCTGATATTGATCGAATTGAACAATATATAAATGCTGGCTTACTAATAGAAGAAAATGGATTATTAAGGTATTTCCAAGCATATATAAAATGCGATTATTTCAAACGTAAATTCTTAAAGACAACACCTACATGGGAAGAATCCCTTAATCAAGCAAAAATTGACGGATTCTCACCGGCCGATATAAATCAATTGTTTGAATTGCTAAAACAGGAAATACCATCTTGTTTATAAATACGTGCATAACAGAGGAAAAACTCTGTAAAAATAAAAATCCAGAAATAAGGAGTATTAGAAATGGATAAGAGTGCGGTAAAAAAACTTTGTAAAGGTCGTAGTGCAGATCAGCAGGAAATCATTCACTATTTCCATGATGAACGTGGCTGTATGAACAAGGGAATTGCTGATTCTAGTTTTGACGCAAACAAAGATAGACAGATTGCAGCATTAAATTTAAAGAACAAAGCATTAAACAAATTAGGTGTTGATGAAGATCAGGTTAAAGAAGTTGAACCAATTTGTTTGGTAGGTCCTATTTATGATAAAGGTGTAAGACGTCGTGGTGCAGATAATGTAAATAGATATTCTGTAAATCAGGTTACATATATTTTCTGCTCTTCTGATCAGGTTTATGTTTATCAGTATACAATTAATTTGGATTCTGATGAAAAGAAAGAACGTGCTGAAGAATATTTCTATAAAGATATTACAAACTTTACAACAATTGATGATACTGAAGAATTTGTATTCGAAGTAACAAAAGGTGGTTGTATGCCAAAGACTGAAAGTCAGCGTATTAAGGTTGACACAAATAAATTTAAAATTGCAGTTCCTGGTGATGATCCATTTATTTGTGCAATGATTCCTAATGAAGAAACTGAAGGTAAGATTCAGGCATTAAAAGCAAAACTTCGCGAAAAGAAGAATGGTTAGTCAAAAAAAATGACATCGAATTTTCCAACTCTTGAAGAACAAGAATTTGTAAGAAAATATGTTATGGAAAGACCCTTGTATAGGCCAAAAATAACTTTTCTTAAAGCGAGTTTGATTTTAGTAGGTACTGTTTTTTTGTCTATTATTGCTTCGATTCTGCTTTATAAAATTGTTCTTAGAGTTGGATTTTTTTTATCTAAAAAAACTTACTATATTTTCTTTTACGTTTTTGAATTAATAGTAGTTTCAAGGTTTATAGCAATTATGGGTATAAAACTATACCAACATTATGCTCCTGAAGATGTCAGAAGAAGATGCTTACTAAAGCCAACTTGCTCTGAATATGCAATTATAGTATTGAAAAAATATGGAACGGTATTAGGACTAATCAAAATATGGCGCCGACTGAAGTATTATTGTCGGGGCGATGTTTATTACATAGATGAACCTTAAGGAGAAAACATATGGGACTTTTCAATAACAAAAATCCAAATGAAGCTGCTTATGAAGGTGGTAAAAAACATTGGACAGATGTAATCAAAAATTCAGGTCCTGGGGATTTGCTAATTTGGAGACAACCAGAAGAAGATTTTAATACTAATTCAACATTGATTGTTATGCCTGGTGAAGAAGCAATATTCATTAATCAAGGGATAATCGAACAAGTTTTTGAAAATGGTACTTATAAACTATCGACTAATAATTATCCGTTTATCAGCAGATTAAAAAATGCTTTTTCTGGTGGAATAAGTACTTTTAATTCTGTAGTTTACTTTGTCAGAAAAGCTCATAGTGTTGAAATAAAATGGGGAACTGATTCTCCAATTCAAGTTCGAGATAAGGTTTTAGGTATTGCCACAAAGCTTAGAGCTCGTGGTTCTTATAAAATTCAAATTGATAATGCTGGTAAATTTCTTGAAACACTGGTAGGAAATAATATTCAATATCAAACTCAGGAAGACTTAAATCAGTATTTTATTACACAATTTCAGAGCAAAATAAAATCCGCAATTGCAAAAGAATTAATGGCAAGTGAAGTAGAAGTTCTTGGAATAGATGCTCGACTTGATGAATTTTCAGAGCTTATTCAGCCAAAAATTCAAGAAATTCTTGAAGGAAATGGCTTGAAATGTGTCGCCTTTGCAATAATGGCAATTGATATTGACGATGAAAACGGATTACGTGAAAAATATGATCAGATTGGAATGAGTCAGATTGAAACTGTTCGTGGTGCTCAAGCTCAAAAAGCTGCAATGGATACTCTTGGAATTAATTGGGCTCAGCAGCAGTCTGCAGAAATTCTTAAAACAATGGCTGCTAATCCGGGTAATATTGCTGGACAGATGGGAGCTGGAATAGGTATGGGTGCTGCAGCAGGAACTGCATTTGGAAATATGGCTAATCAAATGTTTAATAATGCAACAATGGCAAATCAACCTGCTGCCTCAAACAGTGAAGATCCTATGGAAAAATTATCTAAATTAAAAAAAATGCTTGATGCGGGACTAATTGACCAGGCAGATTTTGATTCAAAAAAAGCTGAAATTTTAGCAAATATATAGAGGTAGAAAATGACAAAGAAAAATATACTTACAATCATTTTAGATTCTGTATTCATTATTGCATTTAATATTTTATTTTTCTTAAATGGAGGAACTCAACATGTAGCTGCAGTATGGACGGCTTATGGATTTTTGCATTTCGCATATTTAATGGTATTAATAACACCTTTGATTTCTTCCAGAGGTTCAACAGCAGTTCTGTCAAAAACAACAACATATACTATTTCATTATTTTATTTTGTTGTTGAATTAATTTTTGCAATTGTAACTTTTGCAACAAAAACAGAACATATAAAACTTGTTATCTCAATTGAAACTGTTATTACGGCGTTGTATGCAATTATTCTGGTAATTAATCTTTTAGCGGATGATTCTATTGAGAACAAGAAAAAGAAACATGATTCAGAAAATGATTATATAAAAGGAATTTCTAGTCAACTAAAATATATAGAAACTCTTATTTCAGATAAGACAGCAAAAGCAAAAATAGAAAGTTTGTACTATTTATCACATTCCAGTCCAAGTAAATCTGATGAATCATTAAGATTTTATGAAAATGAAATAGTGAGAAATATAAGTATTCTAGAAGAATCTGCGAATATGAATGATAGTGAGCAAGTAATAAGTATTTCAGGTGAAATAGAACGTCTTTTAAATAAACGTAATTTCGAAATAAAAACCCGACGATAAATAGTTAAATACATAGTAAGAATAACTATTGACAATAAGTCCTATGGAACTTATATTATAATTAACAGAACCCGCCAAGGTTAATGGCTTTGCCATCCTCAAATCGGTGGGTCAATTTTTTTTTAAATGAACAAGATACCTTTTAATAAGCCAGCATTATCAGTTTCTCAACAAATTTCAAAATTAGAAGGTCGTGGGTTGATTGTTAATGATAAACCTTTGGCCGAAAATGCACTTCGTAACCTGAACTATTATCGTTTAAGTGGATATTGGATGTATTTCGAGGATAACAGAAATCCACATCATTTTAAAAAAGGAACCAAATTTGAAGATATATTAGATTTATACAATTTTGAAAAAAAACTTAGATCCTATATCTTTGAAGGTATCAGTCGTTTTGAGGTTTCTTTAAGAACACAGTATGCACATCAGTTAGGTATGAAATATGGTTCTCATTCATATTTGCAGCCAGAATATGCAAAGAATTTTTCAGATTGGCTAGATAACATGAAAAAGGTTCAGTCTGAAACAGGAAGATCAAAAGAAATCTTTATAAAACACTATAAAGATAAATATGAAGAAAGCTTTCCTCCTATTTGGGTAAGTTGTGAAGTATTTTCATTTGGAACCCTCTCATGTTGGTATAAAAATCTAAAAGAAATTCCTTCTAAGAATTCAAATTGCCCAGGTAATGCAAAAGATGATATTGCAGGATTTTACAATGTTCCTTCAGTAATTCTTGAATCGTGGATTCATAGTCTAACTGTGTTAAGAAATCATTGTGCACACCAAAGCAGAATAATCCTGAAACAAATTGCTATTCAGCCTATGAAACCAAAATCAAGCAAGATTTCTATCTCTCAATTATGGTCTTCACAAACAAATTGTATTTACAATTTGATACTTATTCTTCTATTTTTGAATGAACAAATAGATGTTCCATCTGATTGGAAACATACATTTGTAAGTTTTTTAAAATCTAATAAAGATAAATGTATCGAGTTCCTGAATTTTCCAAAAGATTGGGAAAAGAATAGCTTCTGGAATTAGTTCAGTTTTAGTCACATTGATTTTTAATGATTAATTTTTTCCATTATATAAATGTATTTCTGTTAGTCGGGAATTTTACTCAACTAGTGAATTTTTGTAGAAAGACGGGTATTAAAAATAAGTTTTTGTTATCGTTTAGTATGACGTGGTATGTTCTACCATGGGTCTCCTAAAAAAATTACTATCCGAAATTAATGAATTCTACTTTAGATAATGCTCGAAAAGCAACTTTATTTCAATTAAAATTAGAAAAGTGTATTACTGTTTTTAAGTCTGAAGAACCTTTTCTTAATCTAAAGATTATAACATTACATTGCAGTTCATTTTTAAGTAAAAACCTTAAGTAAAATCTAGAATTGAGTGAGTTCAAATGAATTACAATGAATAGAAATTTCTCAAATTTTGTGCTAAATTAAGAATATCTAGGCAAAAAGTCATAAAAATTACTTATCTGAATCCATCTGAACTCAATCGAGTATTGAAAATATTACAGGATATGGCGAGGAGGCTGACCGGTAGGGAACTGCGGAACACCCCGGTTTTTGCGCTAGCAAAAATGCTCCCAAACTCTATAGAAGATATTCTTTCGCAAGCTGTTCAATTTGCCTGGTGCTGAGTGGTGTTTCCCGGGTTTCCGCCGAGATGATCAGATTTTTGCCGGGAAAATAGCCGCACTTCTGGTAATCGTGGAGTTTTGTTACAGCGTTTTGCGCGTAGTCTGGGTCGTCCATCATGCCAAAATGTTCCCACAAAAATTCCTGGCGGGTCTTAAGATTTAGGCAGAAAAAATCTGGGTGGGCAGTGTAGGTTTTGAGGCGGACAGGAAACTCGTAGCGGAAAGGGATGCCAAGGCGGGTAAGGGTTTCGGCAATCATCACTTCGGATTTGGAGCGCACTCTCTGGCCTGTGGAAGTTTGCAAAACCGGGGCAGCCTGATCAAAAGATTTGTGGTTATATTCTACGGAAAGCCAGGCCGCCGCGTAGTCTTTATCTGCGAGTGTTAACGGTGTCAGGAGTTTCTGGCGGCCGGGGTGGAGAGTTGACGGCAGGGTGGTGGCGGCGGGCAGAGTTTCCAGCAATTGGTTTATGTGATCCAGTTCCGCCTGGAGTTGTGGCAAAAGTTTTTGTGTGTAATCTGTCTGCGCAAGTGTGATGGCTTCTTGAAGGGCGGATTTTGGGATGTAAGTGCCAAGCTTTTCGCCTGGTGTAGTGACTTTGTAATACTGGTAGTAGCCTTTGTTGGTGGAAATGCGAAGATGATCTTTGGGTGCTGTAGTTAGAGCTTTCATTTTGGCTTTAATGATCTCTTCCAGCTGGGTTTTACGGACTAAAAGTGCGTTTGAGTACTGTTCAGGTGGTAATTCTTCGAATTTTTTCTGCAATTGTGCCTCCGCGGATGTTTGTTTTTTTGTGATTTGCGGCAATTTACCACCTGAACTGGTAAATTTTAGCTCTGGAGTGGTAATTTTCATATCACTGGAGAGAATTTTTACAGTAATGGGGCACGCTTTACCACTCCAGTTGGCGAAAAAAGCCACTTTAGGTGGTAAAATCCACTTTTTGAAGCAGTACAGCCCCCCGCTACACCTCATTTTTACCACTCCAAAGTGGCAAAAACTCAAGTTTAAGTGGTAAAACACAGAAATCTGCAGGTGCCACAAAGGCAATGGCATTCAAATTTACCACTCCAACAGCCAAATTTTCCGCTCCCAGGTGGTAAAATCCACTAAAAAGGTGACAAAACTAATCTCCAACTCTAAAAATAACAACACCGACCCTAAATCGGCAACAAAAAAAGCAATCTACCGCTACTTCTCAATTCCCCGAGCCACCAGCCCAGCCAGTGCATTAATCACCACAACCATTCCCAGTAAAACTACCGCCGTAGCAAACGCCTGCCCAGTGTGAAGCCCCTCAGAACTCAAAACATACATATGAATCGCAAGAGTTCGACCAGACCCCATAACATTAGCCGGCACCTGAGCCACCGTACCCGCAGTGTAAATCAGCGCAGCAGTTTCCCCAACCACGCGCCCAGTCGCCAGAATAATTCCGCTCAGAATCCCGGGCACCGCACTAGGCAAAATAATCTTAAACACCGTTCGCAGCTTTCCCGCCCCAAGCCCAAAACTTCCTTCCCGGAACGAATCAGGCACCGCAAGCAACGCCTCTTCCGTAGTGCGCATAATCGTAGGCAAAATCATAATCGCCACAGTAGCAGCCCCAGCCAAAAGCGAGTAGCCCCAGTGCAAAAAGCCCACAAACAAAAGCATTCCAAAAAGGCCGTATATAATAGAAGGAATCCCCGTCAGCGTTTCCGTAGTCATTCGCACCACTTTCACAAACCGGTTCCCCTTCCCCGAGTACTCTACAAGGTAAATTGCACTTCCAATTCCAAGAGGCACCGCCAGTACCAAGGCCATCACCGTCATGAGCAAAGTGTTCACCAGCGCCGGCACCACCGAACAGTTTTCCGAAGTGTACCGCCAACTGAACAAATCCCCCCGCAAAAATGGCACGCCTTTGACCAAAATGTAAGCAATCATAAAAAGTAAAACCGCCAGAGTGAGTCCAGCACAAAAATAAACTGCGGTTCGTACAAGTGGGGCGCCTGCCCCTCGCTTCAGCCTGCTTCGCAGTCTTCCGCTACCCCCTCTAGCGGGCTCAATCGCCGCCCGCAACGCCTGCTCTTGTACACCAATCATACACGACCTCTGTTCTTCACCAAATTAAAACTCAAATTAATCAACAAAATAAACACAAACAAAACCACCCCGGTAGCAATCAAGGCCTCCCTGTGAAGATCCGTTGCATATCCCATTTCAATAACAATGTTCGCAGTAAGAGTTCGTACACCCTTCAAAATCGAATCCGGAATCCTAGCCTGATTTCCTGCAACCATAATTACAGCCATAGTTTCACCAATTGCGCGTCCAATTCCAAGAATAATTCCTGCCATAATTCCGGATCGTGCAGCCGGCAGCATTGTCATAAAAACACTTCGTTCATGAGTGGCACCTAAAGCACGGCTTCCTTCGTAGTAACTTCCAGGAACAGCATTCAACGAACTTTCCGAAACAGAAATAATCGTTGGTAAAATCATCATTCCTAAAAGAAGGCTTGCAGTAAGAATTGAAGAACCGTTTCCTCCAAAAACATTTCTTACTGCAGGCACAATCACCATAAGCCCGAAAAATCCGTAAACAACACTTGGAATCCCCGCCAGTAAGTCAATTGCTGGTTTTAAAATTTTATGCAGCCAGACAGGACAAAACTTTGAAAGAAAAACTGCAGTCATAAGACCAATTGGAACACCAACAATAATGGCTCCAGCAGTTACATAAAGACTTCCTACAATCATTGGAAAAATGCCATAAAGATCATTTCCCGGTTTCCACTTAGTTCCAAACAAAAAATCTGTAAGCCCGATTTTGTGCATAGCCGGAATCCCATTTGCAAACAAAAACAGACAGATAAGCAAAACAGCAAGAATACTGAATCCCGCTGCCAGAAGAAAAATAATTTCCCACAATTTCTCGAATTTTCGCATGGCTGAAGTGTAGTGGGGGATTGTTAAGATTTTGGGTGGGGTTTGTAAAGATTGGGTAAAATCCTATTTGTTTAACCGAAAAACAATTTTGTAATATGGGCTTATACCAGGCAGAAGAAGACTACCAAGAATCAACTTTGGTGTTAATGACTAGACTATGCTATAATATCAGACAGGTATAACGACCCGCAATTTTTGGAGGGTCGTCAACCGAATAGAAAATAAGGAGAAAATTATGAAAAAGAATATTTTTAGTTATATTTTTGCTATTGCAACTATTTTAATTTTAGGTAGTTGTGCTTCTACAAATAATACCGTAAATCCAAAAAAGATAGGGCTTGTTTCAAAACCAGATTCAAAGCATTTTACAATTCCTAAAGAGCAAACATATTCCTATATTGAATATTCAGATGATTTAAAGACTGCAACATTTGAAGGAAAAGAATATGATTTAGAGCTTGGTGACGAATTTGATGAACCTTTTAGGAATTGGCAAAAATGGAGAATAGATGGTGGTTTTGCTGACTCAGAAGCAAGATGTAATGATGGCAGTTGGTTAGGAAGTAAAGTAATTGGTACTTCTAAATTTGATAAAATTTTTTTCGAACGACAGCAGTTCACAGATGATACTGTTTATGGAGAAAAGGCTTTTTATACAGAAGATGGGGTTCTCCATATGAAACAAATAAGAAAAAAGATTGGTAATGATTGGCATGTTTTTTTACCAGATTTTCAGTCTATGGACGTTATTGAACGTGGCTGTATTATTGAAATTCGATATAAGTTTCCTGTAAAAGGCCGATGTACAGTTATTCATTCCAGCTTGAATTTAGATTATGCTTGTGTTGGCTGTGAATATAACTTTAATGACAAAGGATGGACATTCCAACAGCTTTATCTTGGTGAATTTCTAACAGGAGTTCCAAATCAGATTAGATATGGTTCTTCAATATGGCTCGGAAAGAATCAGAAAAGTACTTCACATGATATTGACTATGCGATTCCTGATCATCATAGAAATCTAGATGTTGTGGTTGATTATAATACAAAATTGAATATGAATGATGATAATAGTGAACCTTATTGGCGTTATGATGATGATTTTTATGAATGGCATACAGCAACTATAATTTACGATGATGAAAAATTTGCAAATTATCAGGATGGATTATTGACTTACGAGTGGAAATGGGCAGATCACCCTGAATGTGGAATGCCTCAAGATGCAGTTTTTAGTGATGGCACAAGAAAAACAGGTGCTGGAAAACTGGAAGTTTGGTATGGTCTTTCTGGTGATTGGGCAGCAGTGGAAGAGCCAACTCAAAAAGCATATGAAAAAAAATGGGTTGGGGACTTTGGCGACACTGACGAAAGTTTCGACTTACAATTAGATTATGTTCGAATTTATAGACAGAAAAAATAAATTGAAATTATTTCCATAATTTGTATAACACCCTGCAATTTTGATATGTACCCATAATTCTGGACACATATCATTTTTGGAGGGTCGTCAACCTAAATGCCGTTTGGAAACTGCTTGAGAGTGTGAAATTTATTCTGTAAATTCAGTAGGCTGCAATAAAAAGGATTAATGCGAGTTACTCGCTTGCAGCTGACAGCTACTGTTTATGTTTCGAATATAAAATACAATTTGATTTTTTTCAAGAGTCAAATGATT
>JAZLKI010000088.1:0-37584 GCA_045597485.1 Treponema sp. | reverse complement strand
CCATTACTATCATATTCAGGAGCTCTGGCAACAATTTTAGGTACCGCTGCAGACACAGCCTGAATTGTTACAGGAGCTGTTGTTTTTACTGTAACCTGTGTATTTTCTCTTTCTGCATCTTTAAACTCAACAACAGAAGATGATAAAACATTACCTTCCGCATCTACGGCCTGCCATCTTTTAAAAATATAAGACGAGCTGGATGTATAATTAATTTCAAATGGATAACCTACTTTATAATTAGAAGTTTTTCCGCTAGGTTCAATATCATTTGTATCATCTGGATTCAACTTTATAATATTTGCTGCAACACTGGCAGTATTTTCATATGCTACAACTGAATCGATTTTTTCTTTTAAATCCCCACCATTCAAAAAGTTTTCACAAGATGAAAAAAGAACTGTGATTAATAAGCACGATACACAAAGTAAACGATTTTTCTTGTTCATAAACCTTCTCCTATACTTTCTTATTCAACCCCTTAATATATCATTTTTATAATTATATTTCTATATTGCAGTTCAGATATTTTTTATGGATAATACAAACATGATTAAACTTCTAGCCAAAATCTTTATAAAAAATAATACTGATTATTCAGATAAAACTGTACGCTCGCAATATGGAGTGCTTTGCGGTGGCTTTGGAATCTTCCTTAATATTCTTTTATTTGCAGCGAAATTTGTGGCAGGAACAATAGCCACTTCTGTTGCCATGGTGGCCGATGCCTTCAACAATCTTTCAGATGCGGCTTCGTCGCTTGTGCAAATTTTAGGGTTCAAACTGGCATCTAAAAAACCAGACCCTGACCACCCTTTTGGCCATGGCCGTTTGGAATATATTTCGGGTCTTATTATTTCTGCATTAATTCTTTTAATGGGAATTGAATTGTTAAAATCTTCTGTAGATTCACTTATTCACCCAGAACCAGTGCAAGGCGGTCTTTTATCTATTGCTATTATGGGTGGTGCAATTCTCGTTAAATTTTATATGTACATTTATAATCACGGAATTGCAAAAAAAATTAATTCTGTAAGTATGGAAGCTACGGCAAAAGACAGTCTTAGCGATATGATTTCTACTATTGTAGTAATTGCTTCCATTGTTACTGCCCGTTTTACAACTTTCCCAGTAGACGGCGTTGCGGGAATTGTAGTTGGATTCTTTATTTTAAAAACCGGCCTCGAATCTGGTAAAGAAACGATTGCTCCTTTACTTGGTACACCTCCTTCTGAAGAATTTGTAGAGGCTATTGAAGAAGAAGTTATGGCACACCCTCCAATTGTTGGAATTCACGATTTGGTTGTGCATGATTATGGGCCTGGCCGAACAATGATAAGTTTGCATGCAGAAGTTCCAGGTGATATGAACATTTTTGATTTGCACGATGTAATAGACGTTACAGAATTTGATATTGGTCAAAAATTAGGATGCCAGTGTGTAATTCATATGGATCCAATTGATACTAAAAATGAACGGCTTGCTGAATTAAAGCAGATTTTGAAGGAAGAACTTTATAAGATTAATCCAGAAATTTCTTGCCACGATGTGCGAATGGTACCAGGAACAACTCATACAAATCTTATTTTTGATATTGTAAAACCTTTTAGCTGTGAATTAACCGATGAAAAACTCCGTTCCGAGATTTTTAACGCTGTTATTAACCGCTGTAAGAATGTTCTTTGTGTAATAACTATAGACACTCCGTTTGTAAAATAGAAATTGTAAATAATTATTAGAAAAATCTTAGGATTCTCTAATGAAATACTACTGTTATTTTAGTACCTTTCGGATTATCATTTATATGAAAGTGAAAAAAAGAATAGCTTTAGCAGTAATAATTTCAATTTTCTCACTCTTTAAGGTTTCGGCACAGCCAGTTGTTGTTCCTCCTAACGCTGGCGAGTTGCCCCCTCCTCGAGAATTTCACAAATCGTTCCACGGTCGTAGAATGCCTGAACATCACGGGCCTTTTAATATGCTTGGAATGAAAATTTCTTCATCACTTGAATTTGAAAATCAGCTGATTATTGAACTTTTTTTTAACTATGGAATTAATCCAGATACTGTTACAAAAGACAGTATTGTTATTACCGACAGAAATGGAATTGCTATTCCTCTTGCAGAAACGGCACTTTCATATACAAAAAACATTCGCGGAATTCACCTTGTGGTTCCAACTAGCGAAACACAGTTTTCTATAACAGTTCAGGGTATTGGCTCTTTTGATAACGAAATAATGCACACTGTTGAAATACAAAATGCACAGGTAGATTCAAGATATAATTACGTACCCCAGGAGAATTTATGGAAAAAATTCTAATTGTAGAAGATGATGAAGCTGTTCTAAACTTTGAAGTGCTTGAACTTTCGCACGAAGGCTACACTACTGTAGTTGCAAAAGATGGAAGACAGGCTCTTGAAAAATTCGAAAGTGAATCGCCAGATCTTATAATTTTAGACATTATGCTTCCTGAATTGAACGGCCTTGAAGTTTTACGCCGAATCCGAAAATCTTCAACTGTACCTGTAATTCTAGTTACTGCAAAAAACGAAACTTACGACAAGGTAAACGGCCTTAATGGTGGTGCCGACGATTATATTTCAAAACCATTTGCAATTGAAGAACTTTTTGCCAGAATTTCTGCCGTTTTACGCCGTACTCACCAAAGTGCTTCTGCTAACGATATTCTTAAAAACCGTGATATTGAATTGAATATAAAAAGCATGAACGTTATTGTGCAAAACAACGAGGTTGCGTTATCTAAGCTGGAATTTTTAATGTTAAAATTCTTCCTGGAAAATAAGAATGTTGCTCTAAGCCGCAGTTCTATTATTGATTCTGTATGGGGAAAAGATTATTTTATTGATGAAAACACTGTTGATGTTTATGTAAACTATCTGCGTTCTAAAATTGACCAGGTTACAAAATGTGAATACATTCGTACCATTCGTGGTATTGGCTATATGATGGTTTAACTATGCGTGGAAACAGAAAGAATATTCCTTTGAAAAACTCAATTTCGTTTCGTCTCTCGTTCCGCTTTATGCTGATTGTAGCGGGAATTGTTCTTCTTCTTGCTTTTGGCCTTGTCTTTCTTTTGCGTTATTCCATTTCTTCACGTCAAAAAAAAGATTTGTATACAACCACTGCAACTTTGAAAGAAAATTTTACAAGTTCAGCCAATTTGGAACCTGATTTATTGCAAATCCCCTATTTTATAAGCTATTTAGTTTACTCTACAACCGATGGTTCAAGTTTATATACAAATGACCCTTTTTTACCAAAACTGCCGGTAACTAAAAATAAAGCAAAACGCTATTTTCAAAAAGACTTTTTTGCCGACGGTAACCTGCATATTCTTTACTGTTCCACAGAGTTACAGGAGCAGAAAATTGTAATTCAAACTTCTATAGATGTGGACCGTGATTTTGCAAATGAAATGATTAAGGAAATTCCTCGCCTAATTCTTATTACTATTTTGCCAATTTTAATTATTTCTTTTTTAATTTCTCTGCTCATTACAAAACGTACAATTCGCCCGGTTGAAAAAATTACCGATTCTGCTGCCGCTATGAGCAGTACAAATCTTGAACATATGCTGCCACTTACAAATCGCAACGACGAGTTGGATTATCTGGCAAAGACTTTTAATAAACTGTTTGAAAGTCTTAAAAAAGATTTTGAACAGGAGCGTAATTTTACAAGTAACGTTTCCCACGAATTAAAAACTCCTGTAGCGGGCATTTTAGGCCAGACAAAATTACTTAAGCGCTGGGGGAAGGAAGATTCAAACCAGCTTGAACAGTCTTTAGATTTAATTATTGCAGAAGCTGAATCTATGAATTCTATAATTACAAATCTTCTGCAGATTTCTAAACTTGAATCTGGAAAAGAACAGTTTTTCAAAGAAACGTTTAATGCCCCTGCAATGTTTGAACGACTTAAGCAGGAATTTACTACTATTACTAATAACCTGGAAATTACCTACAGTTACGACGAAGATTTGAATTTTCTTACTGATGTGGAATTAATTCACCAGGTTCTAACAGCTCTTATTGCAAATAGTATAAAATTTTATACATCTAAAGAAAATGTATTATGCAAAATAAAGCTTTCGGCCTATAAAAAAGACAATAAAATTATAATTCAAGAAAGCGATAACGGTCCTGGCATTGCCGAAGATGTTTTGCCTCACATTTTTGAGCGTTTTTATAGAGGTGATTCTTCCCACAATAGAGCTGCCGGTGGCGCAGGTTTAGGGCTTTCTATTTCTACTTCCATAATTACCGCCCTAGGTGGAACTATAAAAGCAGAAAATAAAACCGAAGAATCTGGAGTTATTTTTACGCTGGAATTCTAATTAAGATTATTCTTAATACATTATTCATAATTAACAACTCTCCTAATTTTCCATTGGGCCACCATGTGCCGGATAAAGTTTATATCCTTTGTATTTTTCCATAATCAATTCGCGACTAATTTTTGCCTTTTTAGAGTCTACATTTACACTTGTCATTAAATATGGTGCAAGAATGTTAAACTCTCTTTGCTCGTCGCTAAAGCCTTTTATATTTACAAGAATGTCGCCACTGAACAACATCTTTAGTTTATGACAAACAAAAACTGTTTCGCCGCGTACATGGCCACCGTTACCTTCAAAAACCTCAAAATCAAGGTCGCCGAAAGTGAGGTTGCCAACTTTACTTAAAGGCTCGTCATCTTCTTTTTTACCAATTACAACGGCATTTTTCAAGGAAGGCGCTTTGTATCCTGTAATAAATTTACTTAAGCGGCAATAAGGTGCATGGAATCTGTTCTGTTCACGAAAGTTAGGCACATCTTGTTGTTCCAAAACAAAATTGTCGTAGCAGCTTTGAACCATATAAGCCTTATCAAAAATATCAATAAGTCCTGTATGGTCAATATCGCCATGAGTAATCATAATTGATTTTTCATAACTATCAAAATTTGGAAACAGATCTTTGAAAATTGCCAGCATTTCTTCTTTATAACATGCGAACCCACAATCTACAAAAAGCAGAGAATTTCCATTTTTAAAAATTGCAGTATTACTTCCGCAGGCAACTTCTATTAAATAAAAGGTTGTTTTTTCTGTAAGGGCAATTTTTGTAATATGAGGATGTAATTGCTCCCCTTTATGGTCTACAACGAATTTTGCAAAACGGTAAATGTACTGGAATGTCTTCATTGGAGACTCATCTTTTTCTTCCAGAAACTGCATAATCTTATTTGAATTTACAACAAATGAAGCTGTTTCATTCTGGGTAAGATTAAGTAATTCTTTCATTTCGTTGGCATAAGTATAATAAAAAACAGAACCATCTAAATGTTTTGTAGAAACACTGTAATCAAGAACATGAACTTCGCAAATCTTTTCTATATCTTTTTTAAGTTTTTCAAATTCACTTTGTTCTTCTATCAATAAGCCCATTTTAAAGGCCTGATATTCGGTACCATCGCCGTGTGAATTCATATAAGAAATGTTTACATTGTAACGGTTTATAATCTCTAGCACCGGAATAATTGCCCCTGATACATCTGGAAGCATTAATTCAAGTAAAATAAGTCGTGTTGTGTCTATTTTATCAGATAAGTAACCAATTTCTATTAATTGTTCTTGTATAATAAAATGAGCATCTTCTTCTGCCGAAACTTCTATAAACAAAATATGAGTATCTACTGTCTTATTATAACTAACACGAATAATATTTCCGCCGTTATTTTTTATAATATTACAGGCTTTTAAAAAGGCGCCGGAGTTATCTGGCATTTTTGTAACATAAGTTCGGTTCATATTTATTTTCCCTTATAGTTAAATTACCTATTTGGACAGGTTAATACAAGGGATTTAATCCCATAATCCTCTTAATCTGTGGTTTTTATCTTTCTACACTTCCCTTGACCATTCTTCTATTTTGATTTATTCTATATTAACCTACTAAAATAATAGGTTTCAGTTTTTAAGGGGTATATTTTGACTTACATTCCACAGGAACTTCCAGAAGCTGGTTCTACAGTTGTAGTTGGCATGTCTGGAGGCGTAGATTCAACACTTACAGCTTTACTTTTAAAACAGAAAGGCTGCCGTGTAATTGGCGTTACAATGGCAATTTGGGATGACCATGTTTTAGAAAACGTAAACGAAGATAAAGCTTTTCATGATGCTTGCTATGGCCCAGGTGAAGAAGCTGATATTGAAGAATGTAGAAAATTTTGCCAGGAACATGATATTGAATACCATGTTGTAGATTTGAAAAAAGAATATAACCAGTGGGTACTTCAATATTTTAAAGATGAATACCGTGCTGGCCGTACTCCTAACCCTTGTATTCAGTGTAACCGCTATATGAAATTTGGGGCCCTTTTAGACGGTGTACGCAAATTAAACATTGATTTTGACTATTTTTGTACTGGTCACTATGCCATGATTGTTCGTCCTGCAGATGGAGTTTGGGGTTCTGAAACTAAACCTTGTATGATTGCCTGTGCAGAAGATGATACAAAAGATCAGACTTACTTTATTTACAGAGTTCCTTCAGAAGTTTTGGAAAAAGTGCGTTTCCCATTGGCAACAATTCGTAAATCTGAAGTTTTTGAACTTGCAAAAAATGCAAACCTTGAAGCTGCTGCCCGCAAAGAAAGTCAGGATTTTATAAATCAGAAATATATTGGTGACCTGTTTAGAGATAAGCCTTCAATTCCAGGTGATTTTATTGATGTAAACGGCAAAGTTATTGGTAAACATACTGGAATTGAACATTATACTGTAGGTCAGCGACGTGGACTTGGAGTTTCAGGACCTGTTCCATATTACGTAAAAGAAATCCATGCCGACACTAACCAGATTGTACTTGCCGAAAAGTCAGAGTTGAATTCTACATCTCTTATAGCAGATGATTTTGTATGGCCTGGAAACGTAGAGCCAACCGAAACTTTTGAAGCTTTGGCTAAAATCCGCCTTAGAAGCAAAGTTGAAATGGCTACAATTGAAAAATACACTCCTGGCCCTGAAGATACAACTAAATATAAAGGACAACCTTGGAAAATCACTTTTAATCAGGGGCAGTTTGCAATTACACCTGGTCAGTCAGCAGTTTTATATAAAGACAACGTCATTATTGGCGGCGGAATTATTGTAAAATAAACGGAGGATAGTATGATTGTTTCAACAAGAGGACGTTATGCATTGCGTGTTTTGATTGACATGGCAGAACATAAAGATGAAGAACGTATTCCTTTAAAGGAAATTGCAGAACGTCAGAATATTTCACAAAAATATATTGAATCTATTATGACATTGCTTTCGAAAAACGGTTTTGTAGATGGTATACACGGTAAAGGTGGCGGATATAAACTTAACCGTCCTGCAGAAGAATACAAAGTTGGCGATCTTTTAAGATTAACAGAAGGAACCCTTGCCCCTGTTGCCTGTCTCGAAAAAGGTGCTGAACCTTGTGCTAAAAAAGATAAATGCCGTACAATCGGTATGTGGAGCAAGCTTGACGACTTAATAGAAAACTATTTGGACAGCATTACCGTAGCCGATCTGGCTCAAAAATAATTGACACCATATCTAAAAATAAATAAAATAGTCTTATGAGTAAAGACGTTCATTCAATCATCTGATACCACTGTCGGAAAATGGAATGAGCGTCTTTTTTTTATCCTCATCTGGGTCAGGAGATACATATGTTATATACAGAAAGTGAAGTTTTGGAATTTGTACAGGAAGAAGATGTAAAATTTATTCGTCTTGCATTCTTTGATACAACAGGAAAACAAAAAAACGTTTCTATTATGGCAGATCAGTTAGCTCGCGCATTTAAAGAAGGAATTTCTTTTGACGCCTCTGCCATTACAGGTTTTAAAACTCCAGAACAATCAGATTTATTCCTCCATCCAGATCCTTCTACTTTAGCAGTACTCCCTTGGCGCCCTAATACAGGTAAAGTTGTGCGCATGTTCTGTAATATCCGTTACCCAGATGGAACCCCTTACGAAAGAGACTGCCGTGCATTGCTCCAGAATGCCGTTAAAAAAGCAAAAGATGAATGTGGTATATCTTTCTTTATTGGTTCAGAAATAGAATTTTACCTTTTTAAACTTGACGAAAATGGAAACCCTACAAAAGTGCCATTCGATAACGGTGGCTACATGGATATTGCTCCAGAAGATAAAGGTGAAAATATTCGCCGCGAAATCTGTTTTACACTTGAACAGATGGGAATTAATCCAGAAGCCAGCCACCACGAAGAAGGTCCTGGCCAGAACGAAATTGACTTCCACTACTCTGACCCATTAACAGCTGCCGACAATACTGCTACTTTCAAATGGATTGTAAGAACACGTGCTGCCGGTAATGGTTTGTATGCAGATTTTTCTCCAAAGCCTTTGGCAGATTGTGCAGGAAGCGGTATGCACATTAATATTTCATGTTCAGATGAATCTAAATTGCCAAATGCAGTAGCAGGAATTATTTCCCATATAGAAGAAATAACTTACTACCTTAACCACACAGAAAATTCATATAACCGTCTTGGTGAATTTAAAGCACCAAAATATATTTGTTGGGGAAATGGAAACCGTTCTGCATTAATTCGTGTGCCAGCTTCCAAATCAATGAAACGTATCGAGATTCGTTCTGGAGACCCAGAATGTAACCCATACGTAGTATATTCTTTGTTGATTCACGCAGCAATTGACGGAATTAAAAACAATATGCAGCCTCCAGCCCCTGTTGAATCAAATCTTTTTGAAGAAGACAATGCACAGGGCATTAAAACTTTGCCAGACACTTTGGATTGTGCAAAAGAAATTGCATATTCAAGTGACTTTATTAAAGGAATTTTAGTAATAGAATAATGACTGTCGATTCACATAGTGTACTTGTAGTATCTAAAGACAGTAAAACTACCTCATTAATTAATGCAATGTTGCAGGTTCCGGTTTTCGAAACTACTGTTGTTTCAGACTTTAACGAAGCCAGACGAAAAGCTCAGGAACGGGTATACAACATTATTCTTGTAGATTTTGCAGACGGCGAAGGTGTAGATTTTGCAACCGACATTGCCGATTCAACAAGTACAATTTTGCTTATGGTTCCAGCACAGTTCTTTGAACAAATTAGTTATAAAGTTGAATCATACGGAATTATGACAATTACAGCGCCTTTCGATCAGTTCTACTTCTATAACATGATAAAGATTGCTATTGCTGTTCAGTATAAAGTTCAAGTTCTTTCTTCCCAAACAACTAAACTCAAAGAAAAGATGGAAGAAATTCGTGTTACAAACAGAGCAAAAATGCTTCTTATGCAGAATCTTAATATGTCTGAACAAGACGCACATCGCTATATTGAAAAAGAGGCTATGGACCGAAGCATGAAGAAAACTCTTGTAGCAGAACAGATTATTCGAACTTACGGTTAATTTATGGCAGAAAAAATCTCTACAAAAGAAAAAGTTCTAAATATTCTCGAAGCTAATGTGGGGGTTGCTGTTTCTGGCGAAAAACTTGCAGAAGAATGTAATGTTACTCGCGCTGCCATATGGAAAGCTATTAATGCTCTTAGAGAAAAAGGCTGCAATATAGAAGGAACAACAAACGGCGGTTATATTCTTAAAGCTAATTCCGACTTATTTGCCCAAAAAGATTTATTAGAAAGCCTTAAAACCGCCTATCCAGACCTTGCTCAAAGCCACGTAGAATGTTTTTCCGAGATAGACTCTACTAATACATATGCAAAACGTATTCTTGCTGAGTGCGGTTCTTTACGAATGCCCGATGGAACTCTTACAGAAGCTGGCAAAAAATATCATAAAGCAATTATAGTTGCAGAAAGTCAGACAGCTGGTCGTGGACGTTTAGGAAGAACTTTTTACTCCCCTACAAAAACAGGAATTTATCTTTCTGTAATTTATGCTCCTAAGGGAGGCATAACACAGCCTGCAAGTCTTACAGCCTTTAGTGCCATAGCAATTTGCCGTGTACTTAAGCGCCTTTACAATGTTGATGCACAAATTAAATGGATTAACGACATTTATATTAACGGGAAAAAAGCATCTGGTATTCTTACCGAAGGCGTTACTAATTTTGAAACTGCACAAATAGAATCTGCAATTATTGGAATTGGAATTAATATTGCAGATAATCCGGAAGTTTTTCCTGCCGAAGTTGCTCAAATTGCAGGAAGTATTATTGGCAATACAAAAAAAGATTCTAATTCAAATGTAAAACGAACTACATTGGCAGCAAATATTGCAGGTGAAGTTCTTAGCATTATGGAAGAAGATCCAAAATCTCTTATAAAAGAATATAAAGCTGCTCAATTTTTGCTTGGAACAGAAATTACAGTTCATCCAATTATAGGAGATAAAAACAGCACTTACACCGCAAAAGCAGTTGATATAGCAGATGATGCAGGATTAATTGTAGAGTTGCCAGACGGCAGCAGAAAGATTTTAAACAGCGGTGAAGTTAGTTTACACAGTGTACTGAGGGTGTAACAATCTCTTTTCAAAATCTACATAGTAAAGTGGTTTGTCAAAGTAGTACCCCTGAATATAATCACAACCATTAGACTGTAAAAAGTCGAACTGTTCTCTTGTTTCAACCCCTTCAAAAAGAATTGCTTCTTTCTGGTGCTTAATAATATTCATAACATCAATAATGAACTGTTTTGAGCCGTCATTAAAGCAGTTATCGAGGAACGATTTATCCATTTTTACAACATCAACTGGAATTGACTGCAATAAAGATAAAGAAGAATAACCTGTACCAAAATCATCAATTGAAATATGCATTCCAGCTTCTCGAATCTGTTTTGCAAAATCTCTGATTAATTCATATTCACCAATATCAGAAGTTTCTGTTAATTCCACTTCCAGGTATTTTCCATCTATACCATATTTATCTTTAATTTCAATAATGTGTTTAATAAAGTTTACATCCTGCAGGTGAAGTTTAGAAAAGTTAGTTGAAATAGTTACAGGTTCAATTCCCTTTGCAATCCATGAGTTAATATCTTTACATACACGTTCAAATACAAAAAAGTCAACTTCTGTAATAAGTCTGTTTTTTTCTAGAACCGGAATAAAATCTTCTGGTGGAATTAAGTTTCCATTCTTTGACCAGCGGACTAATGCTTCACAACCAATAAGTTTTCCAGTTTTAGCATCAACTTTTGGCTGATAATATGGAATAAATTCGCTATTTTTAAGACCAATACGAGTATCTGAAACAATCTTCTTTGTGTGAGTAAAATCTTCCAGCATATAAGGTTCAAAGTAAACTCTATCTTGAAGATTCTCTTTGGCATAATTTAAGGCAATAGATGAAAAGAATAAAACGTTTCTTCCGAATTTATTATCTTTAATATCGTTGATTCCGACACGGCATTTTACAGGAACACCACGTTCTTCCCCTTCAAGAATTACAGGAACAATAATATAATTAAGATATCTAAGGAATTCGTCTAAATCTTTTTTCTGAAGAATTGAGTAATAATTGTCGCCACCTAAACGTCCAGTAGCTCCCAAATGGTCCTTAAAAAAATTGTCTAAAAATTGTGCAATATAGACAATAACATAATCACCGTTTTCCAATCCGTAACGCTGATTAATGTATTTCATTTCTTTTATGTTTATGAATAATCCTGCATATTGATTAAGTTTTTTTTGCCCAGAAAGACGACGAATATAAGCTAAAACATGACCTATATTTCCATAACCGGTAAACTGATCTTTATACAATAACTGATTTGCAATTACGAAAAGAAAAACAAGAATAATGCCTAGCAAACCTGCAGAAAATGCAAAATAAACAAGACCGGTAGTTTCAGCATGATTATAATGGAACCCTAATAGACAAAAACACAACAATATAACCAGTATCATCAATAAGAAAGTTATAACAGCATTGCGTCTATTAATGTTAGGTGTTCTATTTTGTTGAGACATACTACTATAATAAAATATTATGCATTTTTTGTCTAATTATATCTTCCCTATTTTATTAGCTTTAATATCAGAATTCCACATATTCCGATTTGCAAATTGGACAACATATTTTCCATCGCCGTTATCTACTCGAAGGTAAACTTCATATTCTGGTTTATTGTTTGCACTTGAATTAATAATATCAGAACTAAGTTCGAAAGAAAGATTTAGAGAATCTTGCCCTGTAAAATCAGAAATATTTGTTGCTTCAAAGCAAGGTTGATTATCTTTTACAAGAATGACAGAGACTTTTTTTCTTTTAATAAAATTTCCAAATCCTATATTTTTTAGTTTTAATTTACAGTTAAGTTTACCGTCTTCCATAATTTCTTGAGTTGATTCTTCTACAAGAAACCTGTACCCCATGCGATTCTTCATATATGCAAGGTCGGTTTTATTTTTGTATGGCTTTTCTATAACCGATTTATGACTATTCCATTCGTTTATAGCGCTGGAATTGAACTCAATATTCAAGTATGAAAGGTTCATTTTAAACATTTCATTTACGGTTTCGAAATATTCTTTATTTTTAAGTTTATAAAGGCCTTTTGCTGGACTTCCGTCGGTTACTTCACCACCAAAAGGCGTACTGTTCGTAACATTCGCAGAAAGCCATTCAATTTCGGATGCACGGTTTCCACTCTTGTATGTTCCTAAATCTGTTTCTGAAGCAAGATAACCATCGTTATAAAGACCGAGACGGGAAAGCTCTGCATCATTTTCAGTTGAGAAATCTTTCACAACTGAAAAAGGAGTTGTGTTATTTGTCTGAGTTGAATCGAGCTGACCGTTCATTTTGTATTTATAAATATAAGAATAGATAATATCTGGTCGGCGCACAAGAACAGGGATTTTTGAACTTCGGGTCTGTTCCAGATATTTATTTACAATTGTGGCTACAAGGTCTGGAGTTTCTGCAGAAACTGTACCATGCATTTCGCCCCAGCCTCCAACAAGGCCCGTTTCAATAGCGGTAATTACATCTGGGTAATTATTTGCCACAGAACAGATAGTTTCAATATGCTTCAAAATAAATTCTATACTTGGTTCAAAATCGTGGTTTGAGCCATCCCACGCACAGTTAGGACAGTATGTAAACCTTATAATAACATTTTTTTCGTATTTCTTAAACTTTTCTAAAAGCTTCCCAAAGTTTTCACAAAATTCGGATGTAAGCTCCTTGTCACTTTCGTTGTTAATTTTACCAGAATATTCACTAATATCAAATCTTAAGTGATACAGCTGTGTATACTCGTTATTTACATTAAAAGGTTCGTCATCAGAGACAGGGGTTTTATATATTCCATCTTCAAGATTATCTTTATACCAGCCATTAGTTGTAATTTTACTATCTTTCACAAGAAGCGTCATAGGTCTGTAGAATCCCTGGTCAGGATTATAAATACTGCGGGTGTTTTCGTTAGTATTTATTACCTCAGGAAATTCTCCAGGTACATCGACTGGAGGTTTTTCCATTGAACCTAGATTACACGATATAAATAGGAACAAAGTAATAATAAAAGAATAATTTTTTCTGTATGTATACTTCATAGAATCTTCCTGGAGGTATTAAAAATCAACAAAAACTTTTATTAATAGCAGTACCAAAACCAGGACAATTGCCGGGCGAACAATTTTTGTGCCATTTTTCAACATAAGGCCAGCGCCAATCCAACCGCCTATCATATTGCAGAGTCCGGCACAAAGACCTAGAATAATCATTCCTTCTCCATTTACAAGATATACAATAAGAGAAGTAATATTTGTAGTAAGATTTATAATTTTTGTGTGAGCATTTGCAGATTTAATATTTAATCCGGCAAATACAGTAAAAGATAAAAGTAAAAAAGTTCCGGTACCAGGACCGTAAAAACCGTCGTAAGTACCAATAATAAGTGCAGCTAATCCTGCAACAAGAAATGTTTTTTTTGAAATATTTTCGTCAACTTTATTATCATGCTTTTCGGAAAATATTTTTTTATTAAGAACAATAAAGGCTGTAATTGGAAGAACTGCAGCCAGGATGTAAACCATAATCTTTTCATCAACAAGAAGATTAAGATTTGCACCCAGCGAAGACCCGCAAACTGCTACAACCACTGTAAAAATGGCCAGTTTCCAGTATACATTTCCACCACGGCACAAGCGTACCGTAGCAACTGTTGTACCCATGCTAGACGAAAGCTTGTTTGTAGCAATTGCAGTATGTGCCGGAAGTCCAGCCAGCAAAAAAGCTGGCAAAGAAATTAGACCTCCGCCACCACCAATTGCATCAACAAGTCCCGCAAAAAACAGCAAGGGACAAACAATTAAATATTTCATGCGGGTCTATCTTTTAAGAATTAGAACTGTACCTGTACAGTAAAGCCAAATTCTGTATTCCAAACATCATCAACAGATTCTTTTGTATCAGCATCTTCGAAGATATTTGCCCATACACCAAGTTCAATTGCATCACTCATATGGAATGTTGAACCGACATAGTATGTATTAGAGAATGCACCTTTAGCTTCAGTATCAAAATTATATGAAGGAAGACTTGTATTAATACCCATGTTCAAATCTGCTTTTCCTTTAAGAACAGAAATTGAAACACCGTTAGCAACGTTGAATGAAACTTCACCTACAGCATCAACAGTATTTGTATTATCTCCGTATTTTGATCTTCCACCAAAGAATTCAAATGGAACGTTAATCATTCCAACGTATTTAACATCTTTTCCAAGACCTGCTTCTAATCTAACATTAGGATTTAAAGTAGTACGTGTTACATCAACTGAAATTGGATCTTCTTTTATAGAAGTATCAAGGAAAGTAAAATCAAGACCAGCAAAGAATTTAATATTATCTTTATTAACAAAACGATAATCTACACCAACTTTGAAAGTAGGAACAGTTACTTTTACATCTTCAACTCTACCAAAAATAAAATCTAAACCACCATAAATGTCCAAATCTCCATCCAAAGCTGTGTAACCTACACTAGCACCAAGACCAAAGATATCTACATCGATACTTCCTACACCTGGAAAATCAAATTCTTGAGATCCTGTAGCAAAGTTTGCAGCAATACCAAGCTGATCCTTTCCATAAAGAATAGTAAAAGTATCAGATGCGTCACCCCAAAGATCACCATTGTAATAAGCACCCAAGAAGCTGTCTTTAATTGCTTTTGTTCCAAAACCTACGCCAATAGACTGCTGACGACCAATTGATCCGAATACGAGGTTCTTTTCGAATTCCGAATCCTTCCAGCGAAGTACGTTAACTAATCTGTCGCCGTCATCAAGAATTGTACCTGCTGTAGCCATGTTTTTTGCAGAATTTACTTCTGATAGTTCAGATGTCTGAGCAAATGCAGATCCACAAACCAAAAGTGCAGCAACTGCTACCAAAATCTTTTTTGAAATTTTCATAACTGTCTCCTTAAAACATTATTGAAATTTCGAGAGTTATTCTCTCTTTTGAATTGAAATAGTATCAAAAAGACAATATTTAGTCTATTACAGGGGAAATTCTAACTGCGAACAGAAACGGCTCGTGCCGCATTATAAGCTTTTTTTAAGCCAACAGAAAAAAGAACTGGAAGTAAGGTCAAATACATTTTTAATCCGCCTTTTCCTCCGCGAGCAAACCAAGCTTTTTTACTTTGTTCCCATATTTTTGAAACCATAGGTATAAAATTTAAGAACATAAAAAGTCCGTTTGTTATGGCAGATTTACGACCAAACACTTTTGCAATGCCTTCCCTCAGCTCCAAAGAAGTTGAAGTTTTAAACATTAAAGCGGCACTCTGCATTACTGCAAAGATTTTTATAAGCATAAAAACGTTTTCTTTTTCATTTTCCCAGCTAAAAAATTCCTTAAAGCTTACAGAAAACCCTCCAAATATCCACATACAAAGCTGCATAAACAAAACTATAAACGCATAGAAGATTACAGGCTTAAGATCGGCATATTGTTCTTTCAAAGTAAACCGTAAAATAAAGGCCAAAAGGAATTGGAAAAATATTAATATAATAGAACAAACCGGTGGCAAAAATAAGAAAAGAATATTTATTAAAGGTATAAAAAGAATTTTACACCAGGCAGGACATTTATGTAAAAATGAGGAACCTTTTTTATAAGAAAAAAATGAATAGTTTTGTGCCATAGAAGATTACCAGACTAAATCCTGTACATTTTTATATGAAACTATAGGATTTCTAATATTCCAATCTTCAAGATTTTGCTGCAAGCCTTCTTCCCCAGTACCTTCAAATACTTTCTGTCCACGGAAAAGAACAACAAATTTATCTGCAAGACCTAAACATTTTTCTATTTCATGGGAAAGGATAATTACAGTTTTTCCCTCTTCTTTTAATTGTTTAACAAGTTTATTAACCTGCTTTACTCCTACATAATCAAGATTAGCATAAGGTTCATCAAGAATAATAATTGGAAGCTTCATTGCAATCATGCAGGCAATAGCAAGACGGCGCTTTTCTCCTCCAGAAAGGAACCTTGCAGGAAAATCTGCCTTTGCATTTAATCCAGTTTTTTCCAATGCTTCATTTACGGCAGTTTCAACATCTTGGCTGCTCCAGCCTAAATTTCTTGGACCAAATGCAATATCCTCTCTTGGAGTTTCACCCAGAATCTGAGTTTCTGCTTCCTGAAAAACAAGACCTGCCCGAACTTTTTTACCGTCGGTATCAGTTAATTCGACAGTTCCTGAATCAGCCTCTTCAAGACCTGCAATTATGGACATAAGCACACTTTTACCAGAGCCATTTTCTCCGCCAATAACAACGCATTGTCCATCTGCAATTTCTAAGGAAACATTTTTTAAAGCTTCATTTAGCCCTTCCGAAGTTTCAAAAGCCTTACTCACATTCTGGATTTTAATCAATTTTATTCCTCTGTAGTAACTTTCTTTTTATTTGAATACAGGTACTGTGCTAAAATTGGTCTAACTGCTAAAGCTACAGGAATAGCAATTACAGTTTTCAAAATATCACCAGGAATATATGGAATTACACAAGCACCCATAGTATATGCCAAGGCAGTTTTTTCTGCAGGAACACGGCCATCATTCAAAGCCCATTTAGAGAAATGGAAAATGCCAGGGATATACATAATAACCATACCTGCAATAATTCCAAGACTTACTCTTAAAACTGACTTCCAGTTAAATTTCTTATCAGCAACACTTGGACGACCAGCAATAAAACCTGCAACAATAGCACCAAGTAAATATCCTGGTAAGAATCCACCTGTTGGACCAGCCCAAACTGCAACACCACTAGTACCGCCAGAATAAACTGGGAGACCAATTAAACCTGCAATAAGGAATAACGCAGTTGGTGCACCACCTAAATAACTTCCAAGAATAGCTCCTGTCATAACACAAAGAACATTCTGCAGAACAATAGGAATTACACCAATAGGAATTCTTAAGAAACAACCAATACAAATAATAGCAGCAAACAACGCAATAAATGCGGTTAATAAAATAGATTTGTTTTTCATAATGATTGGACAATATCATATTGTAAACCTTTTGTCAAATTTATTGGTTTACAATATGATATTGCTCGTTTGCGACAGGTAAACTAACCTAAAAGCTTGTCGCTAACAACACCGCTGGCATTGAACTTTGCAAGCAAGTCTTCTACAGTAAGATTTTTCTTTTCTTCACCGCGAACGTCAAAAATAACTTTTCCGTCCATCATCATAATAAGGCGGTTTCCATAGCGGATTGCGTCTTTCATATTATGAGTTACCATGAAGGTTGTAAGGTTATCTTTTGTAACGAATTCTTCTGTAAGCTCAAGAACTTTTTTAGCAGTTTTAGGATCCAAAGCCGCAGTATGTTCATCGAGCAAGAGTAATTTTGGCTTCTGCAAGCATGACATAAGCAATGTAAGAGCCTGGCGCTGACCACCAGAAAGAAGCCCTACTTTTGCCTGCATACGATTTTCAAGTCCAAGATCAAGCAATGCTAATTTTTCACGATACAAATCTCGTTCTTCATTTTTAATATGCCATGCAAGACCACGTTTTTTACCACGGCGCATTGCCATAGCAAGGTTTTCTTCAATAGACATATTTGCAGCAGTTCCCATCATTGGGTCCTGGAAAACACGACCTAAAAACTGTGCACGATAATATTCAGGTTTACCAGTAATATTTAATCCATCAAGTTCAATAGAACCTGTATCTGTATAATGAACACCAGCAATAAGATTTAACAAAGTTGATTTACCAGCACCGTTTCCACCAATGATTGTAACAAAGTCGCCGGCTTCAAGATCTAAATCAACACCACGCAAAGCGCGTTTTTCTGTAACAGTACCAGGATTAAAAGTTTTAGTAATGTTTGTAAGTTTTAACATAGTAGACATCTTTGCACCTCCAATCCTATTTTACAGCCTCAGTATCACTGATTGTTTCAACTGAATGTTTATATTCATCTGCATTATGACTTGTATCTACTTCATTTGCAGGACCTTTATATGCCCGTCGCTTTTTATCAATCTTACTCTTTAAAACTGGAACCGAAAGTGAAATTGCTACAATTAATGCTGTAAGAAGCTTTAAGTCTGTAGATTTAAGACCAAGCTGAAGAACGAAAGCAATTACAATTCGGTAGATGATTGAACCGAAAACAACGGAAATTAAAGTCCACCATAAACCAAAGTGAGTTCCAAAAATAACTTCACCAATGATAATAGAAGCAAGACCAACTACGATTGTACCAGTACCCATCTGAACGTCGCCGTATCCCTGGCTCTGTGCAACCAAAGCACCAGACAAAGCAACCATACCGTTAGAAATCATAAGACCAATAATTTTTGTTGTATCAGTATTAACACCAAGAGCGCGAACCATATTTTCGTTAGCACCAGTTGCACGAATAGCACTACCATATTCAGTACCAAAGAACCAGTACATAAGAGCAATAATGATTGCAATAATAATTGTTCCAATGATAAGGGAACTCTGAGTTTTATTAATGTGACCTCCAGTCAAATTAATAAACTTTGTCATAATTGTATCTACACCTAAAAGTGGAGTATTTGGTTTACCCATAATTCTGATGTTAATAGAATAAAGTGCAATCTGTGTAAGAATACTTGCCAAAAGAATGTTGATTTTAAGCTTAGTGTTCATAAAACCAGTAACAGCACCACATGCTAATCCCATTAAGAAAACGAACAACAATGTAAATAAAGGATTCATTCCTTTTACAATCAAAACAGCAGTTACAGCACCACCAGCGGCAAAACTACCATCAACTGTCATATCTGCAACATTAAGAATTCTAAAAGTAAGGTAAACTCCTAAAGTCATTAATCCCCAGAGAACGCCCTGAGAAACGGCTCCAATCATAGCATTAACTATTGGCATCGAAATACTCCGCACATTTATATAGAAAATAGATGATACATTTTACCACCTTTTTAAACAAAAAAAAAGGGAATACCAAAAATTATTGGTATCCCCAATTGCGGTTTCTAAATCTTAAGATTAGAGATCAGCAGGAATTGTAATTCCAAGAGCTTTAGCTGTAGCCTGATTAATTTTCAAGTCACAAGTATCAAGATACTGGATTGGCATTTCTGCAGGTTTTTTACCATTCTTCAAGATTTCAACTGCCATTTTTGCAGTCTGTTTTCCAAGTTCGTAGTAGTTGATACCATAAGTAGCAAGACCACCAGCATCAACCATACCTTCTTCACCTACGATTGTTGGAGTTTTGTTTTCGAGAGCAACCTGTGCTACCAAAGACATACCAGCAGCAATCATATTATCTGTTGGAGAATAGATTACATCACATTTTCCACAAAGAGCCTGTGTAACCTGAGCAATTTCGTTTGAGTTAGAAACTGTTGCTTCAACAAAGTTCAAGCCTTCAGCTTTACATGCAGCTTCAGCAATATCAATCTGGAAGCGTGAGTTCTGTTCAGAAGAACAGAAAAGCATACCTACAGTTTTTGCATTTGGAACAAGTTTCTTCAAAAGTTTAATCTGAGCAGCACATGGTGTAAGATCTGATGTACCAGAAACGTTTGTTCCAGGCATTTTATTAGATTTTACAAGTTTAGCAGATTCTGGATCTGTTACTGAAGAAATAAGAACTGGGATATCCTGAGTAAGGTTTGCAACAGCCTGTGCAGCTGGAGTTGCAATGGCAAAAATTAAATCGTCACGATCGTTGATTAATTTTTCAGCGATTGTAACACAGTTTGCCTGTTCACCCTGAGCATTCTGATAATCGATTTTGATGTTTTTTCCATCTACATAACCTGCTTCAGCAAGACCGTCTACAAATCCTTTGTAGTTTGCATCAAGAGCAGCATGTTCCAACAACTGGATAACACCAATTTTAACAACCTTTTCCTTTGATTTCTTTGCTTTTTTTGGAGCTGCAGAAACAGCTGTCAAACAAAGAGCAGACATCATCAAAGCCACTAATACCTTTTTCATTTTAATTTCCTCCAAAAATGAAAATAACCGCATAAATTATAAATCGTAGAAAGCAGAAAAACAATAGTTTTTTTTTACGTAGGTTTAGATTGAAAGCCTGGGCTTATGCTTTCAATTTGATTGTAGATTGTTTGTGAATACCTACAGGGGGCGCGGATTTTGATTTTTGTAGGTAATTTTACTATAGAAAATAAACTCTCTTTTCTGTGTAAAATATAATTCTTACCTACAAGATTGAAAAATTTCATTTTTGTAGGTAAGAAAATACTCCATTTTATAATTAAATTGCATTCTACAATCATTCTGTTTACCTACAAGAAGCTTTTTATTATTTCTTGTAGGTAGTTACGAACTTTCTATGATAGCTTTTCGTTATAAAAAAATCATTTCATTACCTACAAAACTCCCCAAAACCTCCCCTTGTATGTAATTTCACCTCTTTCGAGGGTAAAAAACTTCAATTTTTTTTCTTTATTTTAAACGTTTCTATTGACAGAAACAAAAACAAGGTGTATGTTACTATTAAGAGAAACGTTACTACAAATAGAAACACAAGCAGGAGTGATTAAATGGAAAAACGTACTGACGGAATTTATAAATGTATTTCTAATTCAAGATATACACCTTACCTTTTGGCAAAAAAAATTAATGCCACAGCGATTCTTGAATCTGCAAGTTTTAAAAAAGGACGAGAACGCTACTCTATCCTTATGACAGAAGAAGCTTTTAAGGTTCAGCAGGAAGGTGATGAAGTATTCTTCTTAGTAGATGGAAATAAAGTTCCTTTTGATGCAACAGGAGTTGAAAGCCGCGATGCTTTAGGCAAAATTAAGCCAGCAGATATTCTTGATGCACTTTTGTACGTTGCAGAACAGAATCCTACTCCAGAAGGACAGTTAGCAGAAATCCCTCTTCCAGCATCTGGAATTGGTTACTTAAGTTATGAATTTGCTAAACACTGCGATAATATCCGCTTTTTTGAACAGAAAGATGATTTGAACATTCCTGAAAGCTGCTTTGTAACAGGACATATTTACATTGTATTTGATCACTTTACAGAAGAAATCCATATTTTTGGTTTGAATTACAACGAACATCAGATTGACTTGAACGCTGCTTTAGACCGTCTCCTTAAACGTATGAATGATATGGACTTCTCTTACGTTGAAGAAGAAACTGGCTCTTTTGAATATAAAATGATTACTGATCAGGAAAAGTCAAAAGCTGAATATGTAGCAAAAGTAAATGCTCTTAAACGTCACATTGTGGCAGGAGACATTATTCAGGCAGTTCCAAGCCGCCGCGTTCAGATTGAATGTAAAGTTGATGCTCTTTCAGTTTATGGAAAACTCCGTAAAGTAAATCCTTCTCCATATCTTTTCTACATTGATTTTGGCGATTTCCAGTTTACTGGCGCTTCTCCAGAAAGTTTAGTTCGCGTTCGTAAAGGAACAGCAACAATTCATCCAATTGCAGGTACTATTCACCGTGGTAAAAACGATGCAGAAGATGAAAAACTTAAGGAAGAACTTCATTCGAATCCAAAGGAACAGGCAGAACATCTTATGCTTGTAGACCTTGCCCGCAATGACTTAGGTCGTGTTTGTAAAAGTGGTTCAGTTACAGTTCCACAGTATATGGAATGTGAACTCTTTAGCCACGTAATTCACCTTGTAAGTTGTACAGAAGGTAAAGTTCGTGATGATGTAAAACCAATTCAGGTTTTAAGAGCAGCCTTCCCTGCAGGTACAGTTTCTGGTGCCCCAAAAATCAGTGCTATGCAGATTTTAAGTGGTCTTGAAACAACAAAACGCCGTTTCTACGCAGGTGCCGTAGGTTATGTTCAGCCAAGTGGCGACTTAGACTTCTGTATTGCAATCCGCTGTACATTAAAACAGGGAGACATTTATAACCTTCAGGCCGGTGGCGGTATTGTTTACGATTCTAATGCAGAACGTGAATTTACAGAAACATGTGAAAAACTTGGTGCTTTAATAGACACATTAACAAAATAAGGAAGATTTTATGATTTTAGTAATAGATAACTACGACAGCTTTACATTCAACGTAACACAG
The DNA here is from genome assembly GCA_045597485.1 of Treponema sp. GTDB lineage: Bacteria > Spirochaetota > Spirochaetia > Treponematales > Treponemataceae > Treponema_D. The sequence goes on along the minus strand of JAZLKI010000088.1, from coordinate 15,015 downwards.
CTTTTACAGACAGTAACAGATAAAGAAATTAAATTGGTTCGTAACGACGAATATACAGTAGAACAGCTGGCAGAAATGAATCCAGAATATCTTATTGTTTCGCCAGGTCCAGGTGCTCCATATCAGGCAGGAGTTTGTGAAGAAGCAATTAAATATTTTGCAGGAAAAATCCCTATTTTGGGAATCTGTCTTGGACACCAGGCAATTTGTGAAGCTTTTGGTGCAAGAATTGTTCAGGCAAAGTATATCCGCCACGGTATTATTGAAGATATTAAACTTGATGGCCGCGGACTTTTCCGTTCAATTGGTAAATCTGCTAAGTTTACACGTTACCATTCATTGGTTGCAGATGAAGCTACATTAAGTCCAGATTTTGAAGTTACAGCTCGTGCAAAAGACGGTGACATTATGGGTGTTCGCCATAAGACTCTTCCAATCGAAGGTATTCAGTTCCACCCAGAAAGTATTGCCAGTGAATATGGTAAAGAATTGCTTTCTGCATTTATTAATTACCGCCGCGACAATATCGTAGTAGCAGATGTATTAAATCAGCTGATTGCAAAACAGGATATGACAGAAGATCAGGCTGCATTCTTTATGGAGAATGTAACTGACGGTTCTATGGATGAACGTGCAATGGCAGGTATTTTAATTGCCATGGCCGCAAAAGGTCCTGCAGTTAGCGAAATGATTGGTTGTGCAAGAACTTTACTTAAAAAGAAAAAAGAACTTCCAATCGAAAAAACTGGTCTTGCAGAAATTGTAGGAACTGGTGGTGACGGAAAAGGAAGTTTCAACATTTCTTCTTTGTCTGCCCTTGTTGCAGTTAGCTGTGGCCAGAAAATGGCAAAACATGGTAACCGTGCAGTTTCCTCTAAGTCAGGTTCCGCAGACTTTTATGAAGCTTTTGGAATTAATATTATGGCTGCTCCAGAAAAAACAGCTGAACTTATTAAACGCACAGGTTTTGGTTTCTTGATGGCTCCAGTTTACCATGCAGCAATGCGTTTTGCAGGTCCAGTTCGTAAGGCTCTTGGTGTAAAAACAATTATGAATATTCTTGGGCCTCTTTTGAACCCTGCAAATGCAGAATATGAAGTTCTTGGTGTTTATAATGCCGCACTTTTACAAGATTATGCCCGTGCAGCAAAAGCTCTTGGTGCAAAGCGAGTAATGGTTGTTTGCAGCCGCGATGGATATGATGAAATTAGCCCTTGTGCTCCAACTGATGTTTACCAGATTGACGATAAAGGCAACGAAAATCAGTACGTAATTAAACCTGAAAATTTCGGTCTTACAGATATGAACGAAGACGAACTTTATGGCGGTAATGGTCAGGACAATGCTAACCTGGCAATGGATGTTTTGAAAGGTTCAGGTCGCAAAACAATTAAAGCTGCCGTGGGATTAAACGCCGGTGCAGTTTTGTACTTAAGCGGCAAGGCAAAAACCTTGAAAGACGGTTATGCAATGGCAATTGATGCTATTGATTCAGGAAAAACTTTGGCTAAGATTGAAGAAATCTGCAAAGTTTCTGAAGAATTAAAATAATATTCAATATGAACATAAGGATGTAATATGTGATTTAATTCGCTATAATATCCTTATGTTTGAAAGAAGTCAGGTAGAATTATTAGCCCCTGCCGGGGATGAAGAATGTTTTAAGGCGGCAATTGCTGCTGGTGCTGATGCCATCTATTTTGGTATGGAACAATTTAGTGCCCGCACCCGTGCAAAAAACATTACTGTGGATCAAGCAAAATATCTTATTCCTCTTGCCCACAAAAAAAATTGCCGCACCTACCTGACTCTAAACACTCTTATTTCTGATGATGAAATGCCCGCAGCAGTTTCCCTGGTGGAAAAAGCTGTTGACTGTGGAATTGATGCAGTAATTGTTCAGGATTTAGGAGTTCTTAAAGTTCTTCGCACCTGCTTTCCTGATTTAGAATTGCACGCCTCCACTCAAATGACAACACACAATCTTTCACAATGTGAGTTTCTTTCTGAGCTTGGAGTTTCTCAAATCAACTTAAGCCGTGAACTTTCCCTTCAAGAAATTCAAAACCTTACCACCTTGCTTCATTCTAAAAACATTGTTCCTGAGATTTTTGTACAGGGAGCCTTTTGTATTTCTTATTCTGGGCAGTGCTACCTTTCGGGTCATCTTTACGGCGAAGCTGGAAACCGCGGTTCTTGCGTTCAGCCTTGCCGTCGTTGCTGGGGAATGAAAGATGAAAACACAAAAGATTATAAGGCACTTTTTCACCTTAAAGATAATTCTGCGTTCCCTTTAGCAGATGAACTGATTCGTCAGAATGTTCCTGTTAGTCTTAAAATTGAAGGCCGAATTAAAAATGCTGAATATGTTTGGGCAGTTACCAGTGCCTGGCGTGAACAGATAGATTTAATTTTAGCTGAAAAACCAATTTTAAAATCGTCACCAAAACTTACGGGAGCTATAAACCGAGACTACACTTGCGGCTACCTTGAAGGCAATATTAACAGCAATATGTTCTCTAGCGGTGCCAAAGACATTTCCCAGCTAAAAGTTGGTTTAGTTAAAAATTACATTGCCGATTCTAAAACCCTTATTCTTAATGATGATGTAAAACTGCAGCTATTGAACAAAGGTGACAGACTCACAATAAAAACTGCCAATGACCAGTTTATTTGTACTGCTAAAGTTGTAGATAAAACCTCTAAAGGCTATACAATTCAGATTACAAACAAGCTTACAAAAAAAATTCTTGGCGGACAGGTTATTTATAAGTCATCTTCAGTTATTTCGCCGGAAGAATTGTCTAAAATACTAGACAACTTAACAACTTTTATACCAAAAAATGACAATTGCGCCTCCGCCGAAAAGCTTTATAAAGTTGATATTTTTGTAACAGCTGTGGAAAATGAGAAACTTGAAATTACATTTACCTGTGAAAATCAGCTGGTTACAGTTATGTCGGAACAACCTCTTGTAAAAGCTCAGAATGCCGGTTTAACAGAGGAAACACTCCGGGAAAAACTTACAAAACTGGGCGGAACTTGCTTTGAACTGAATAAATTTACAATTGAAGAACTTGCGCCGGGGCTTTTTATTTCGCTTAGCGAGTTGAATAATTTGCGCAGGAAGGCCGTTGAACAGCTGGAAAAAAAGATTGCAGATTCCATCGCTCAAAACGATGCTCCTACCACAAATGCTACAAAAACTCAGTTGCCATGTGGAACAAAAACGTCCGTTACAAATGCCCGGGAAGCCTTTTTAATTGATACGCCAAAGGCTTTAAATCAGCTTTTACTTGAAAAATCTGATAATAAAAAAGATTTTAAAATTATATATGAACTTCCTTCCTGCCTTGATATACTGGAAAATGAATTTTTTAACACATTAAACGAAAATCCACAGGTAGTTTTGTACTTCAACAGCATTTTAATGGACGAAGAGTTACAGCAAACAGCTAGTTTTATAAAGAAACTGAACAATCTGCAGCAGCGGGAAATTCTTTGTGAAAACACAGGACTTGCCTACCTGCTTAAAAATACTGGCTGCAAAATTATTCTTGGTCCAAACTGCAATATTTACAACAGCTGGAATATTCAGGAATACAACGAAAATCTAAACCTAACGGGAGTTGTGCCATCACTAGAATTAGCTTCGGAACAAATTGAAAAACTCCACTTTCCGGAAAATCTCCAGCTCTGGTATCCAAAAACACTTCACACACTTTTAATGCAAAGCCGCCAGTGTCTTGTAAGAAACGGTTCTAGTTGTAAAAAAGCTTGTGTAGACCAGCAGTGTATTAAAAACTGTTCAAAGAAACTGGAACTTTCCGGCACTCAGGGTGAAAAAATCTTAGCCGTAAAACGTCCCGGGTTTTATTCAGCACTGTACACTTCGCAAGCAGTAAAATATGAATGTACAAAAGACTTTGCTAAAAAAGTTTCTGTATGGATTATTGATAAACGTGCGACTATGTAACAGTTGTATTGTCTACAAAATTATCCTTTATGTTTAGATTTTATACGTTTCTGTTCATTATGTAGCTGACTGTTTTTATGGTTATTTTGTCCTTTTCCCGGAGCACCACCACTTGAAGGTTTCAACACATTTATCAAATCTTTTCTACCGGCAAGGGTTAATGCTTCTTTTACCAGTGCCTGATTTTCCCAGCGGTTAAACTGAAGCAAGGCTCTCTGCAAACGACGTTCATGGGCACCACGGGCAACGTAAACTTCTTCGTAACTGCCATCTTTATTCTGCTTACGAGGATTCAGGCCTGTCCAGTACATACAGGTAGAAAGACTTCCCGGAGTTGGGTAAAAATCCTGCACCTGATCTGGAACAAATCCAGTTTTCTTAAGATACAAAGCAACTTCTATAGCTTCTTTTAAGCCTGCCCCCGGATGTGAACAAATGTAATAAGGAACAAGGAATTGATTTTTGCCCTCTTCCTTATTTATTTTTTCATATTCTTTGGCAAATTCTTCATAAAGCTGGTGGTTAGACTTTCGCATTAAGCGAAGCACGTTGTTATCTGCATGTTCAGGAGCAACCTTAAGCTGGCCGGAAACGTGGTGCTTTACTAAATCGTGGAAAAAAGTTTTGTCTTTATCCATCATTAAATAATCAAAACGGATTCCCGAGCGAATAAAAACCTTTTTTACCTTTGGCAAGGCACGGAGTTTTCCAAGCAATTCCACATATTCTGAATGGTCAACTTCTATATTCTTACAAGGGTCCGAACCAAGACAATCTTTATTTGGGCAGGCACCCCTTTCCTTCTGGAATCTGCAGGCATCTTTACGGAAGTTGGCAGTTGGACCACCAACATCGTGAATGTATCCTTTGAATTGAGGGTCTTCTGTCATTTGTTTTGCTTCGGTAATTAAACTTTCCTGGCTTCTAGCCTGAATACGGCGCCCCTGGTGAAAGCTGATGGCACAGAAACTGCAGGCGCCAAAACATCCTCGCACAGACTGTAAAGAAAATTGTACTTCGCTTAAGGCTGGAATGCCGGTTTTGCCGTTTTCGGCAGGCTTGTCGTACATTGGGTGCCAGCGGCGAGTAAAAGGCAAAGCGTACACTGCATCGAATTCTTCGGTTGTAAGGGGCATTGCAGGAGGCTCCTGAACAATAAAGCGGGCATCTACCGGCTCCACCAAAGGCTTTGCATTTATAGCATCAGTATTCTGTTCTTGAATTAAATAACTTTTTGCAAAAAGCTGCTTACTTTCCGGTGTATTTTTAGAAACTTCTGCATAAGACGGCAGTCGGATTGCTTTTTCAGGCAATTCTTCTTCCTTGCTTGTAAACCAAACAGTTCCGTGAACCCCGCGAATTTCCCTAACAGGAACTCCAGCTTTAAGTAAACCGGCAATTTCAAGCATAGAATGTTCGCCCATTCCGTACATTAGTAAATCGGCTTTTGAGTCCAATAAAATAGAACGGCGAATTGTGTTTGTCCAGTAATCGTAGTGACTTGTTCGGCGGAGACTTGCTTCAATTCCACCAATACAAATTGCCACACCCTTGTAAGCCTGGCGAATTGCAGAACAGTAAGTCATAATTGCCCGGTCTGGACGATGCCCTGCCACACCACCGTGAGCATAAACATCTTCTGAACGAGGCTTGTTATTTGCAGTGTAATTTGAAACCATGGAATCCATGGCCCCACCACTTACTAAAAATGCAAGCTTTGGACGGCCAAATTCCTTAAAAGTTTCAATATTTTTCCAGTCTGGCTGAGGAAGAAGGCCTACTGTATAACCGTTAGCTTCCAGAAGACGGCACAAAAGAGCAGCACCAAAAGATGGATGATCAACATACCCATCGGCACTTACAAAAACAAAATCTACTTCGTCTATGCCACGTTCTTTTAAATCAGCTTTGCAGACTGGAACATATTTATTGGACATATAATATTAAATCTTGAAATCCTTAAGAATATCAATCATCTTATCCATGTTAGATTCTACACCAAATGCAGTTTCTTTTACAGCATCGGCAGATTTACTAATCTGAACTGCACCTTCAGACATATCTTCCATAGAACTATTAATTGTCGAAGTAATTCCACCAACATCAATAATCTTCTTATCAAGTTCCTCCATAGAAGCTTTACTTACTTCTACTTTTGTAAGAATGTCCTGTGATTCATTTGAAAGCGCATTTAAAGATTTATTAATATCCTGAGTTCCAACGTTCTGTTCATCCATAGAAGATTTAATTTCGTCAATCAATGGTGTTACAGTACCTGCAGATTCAGTAATTTCAGCAAAAGCTGTTACAAGGGCACTTCCTGCTTCTGCTGCAGAATGAATAGTATTCTGAATTGTCTTAATCTGTTCTGCAATCTGGCGAGACTGAGTTCCAGAAGTTTCTGCAAGTTTACGAATTTCATCAGATACAACAGAGAAACCTTTTCCTGAATCACCTGCATGTGCCGCTTCGATAGCCGCATTCATAGCAAGAAGGTTTGTCTGAGATGCAATATTAGCAATTACACTGTTTGCATCATTAAGAGTTTTAGATGTCTGTTCAATTTCAAAAATGGCATTTTTAATGGCTTCATTAGCAATCTGACCATTTCTAATATCGTTAATAAGTCTGTTGAAAGATTCATTCATGTTATTAACGTTATGTGTTACAGAATAAGTATTTCCAGCAATTTCGTTTACAGTTGCAGCAGTTTCCTGAAGTTCACCTGTAAAGTGATTAATTGTTGTAAGAATATCATCCAATGTCATCTGCTGTTCTTTAGCAGATTCAAGAACGACCTGTGTATGCTGAGCCTGAATATTAGACTGATTCTGAACATTCTGAACGTTACCAGTAATAGTATTTACAGCATTTGAAGAATCTTCTGCAGTAAGTTTCATAATATCAACTGCACTTACAATTCCCTTAGATTCTTCATTTACGTTCTTAATAATTAACTGGAGGCGTTCCATAAACTTATTAAAGTTCTGTGAGATTCGACCTAATTCATCTTTAGATTTAGAAGGAAGTCTGTATGACAAATCCATTTCGCCACTTGCAAGTTCCTGAGTTGAATCTTCCAACTGCATTAATGGACCGCGGGCAACAAGAAGAAGTACTAAAATAACAGACAAAACTTCAACAAAAATAATTATAAGAATGATGATTGTCATAAGATTTGTAAAAACCGATGTCATCGATTTAATACCATCACCAGAAAGATTAATAACAATCCAGAATGGGTCTGTCATTGTAGAAACGCCTTCTCTAACTCTAAAGGCATGTCTATAAATACCGGCAACTTCATCAAATATTGCAGTATCATCTTCTTTCTGCAGTTCTTCCCAGAATACAGGATCCAATTCTTTACCTGCTTCATCAGGAATAGAAGATGTCATAACTTTTCCTTCACCTGCTAAGTAGATTGATGAACAGCCGATAACACGTGCAACATCTTTAATATGATCGACTGTAATAGGCATCATAACTTTAGAAACAATCTGCTTTCCTAAAAGCTTACATTCTTCTTCTGTCCAGCAGTAGTTCATCATAATAGCAGACATACCATATTCAGCATGACATGTAAAATAGTAAGAAGATTTTTTAGTCTGGTAACATTCCAGTACATCATCTACACGGTTAGTTCCAGATGTAAAAGAAAGACACTGGTCGGCATTCAAAAGGACAGTTTCATTTCCATTAATTTCATAAACACCAACATCAAAAGCACCAGTAGTAACTTTTGCAAGATCGGTAATATCTCTAACTAATGTTGCACGATGTTCTTCATCTGCATAAGCTGCCATTTGAAGCAAGCCCTTATACTCTTCAACAAACTTATTAAACTGAGTGTCTCCAACGTAAGTCAAAGCTGATTTATGATTAGACAAATCCTTATAAATATTTGAAATGTTCTTTTTTGTAATACTTCTAGACACACCTAATGCTACAAAAACACCAATTAGGGATGTCAAAAAAAATGGTAACAAAATTTTTACCAAGATGGATGATTTTCTCATTTTCACACCTCGAAATAACAAAGATAGTATAACTATTATAAACTGATATATACATAAATTGAAATTTTTTTTCGAATTTTTATTAAAAAGTTTTCTATAAATAAATTATACTTAAAACCAATCGTTACTATTGACAGAAACAACGACCAATAGTATTATGTTTCTATAAGTAGTAACATTATGTCAGAAAGAAATATTTTAGATGAAATTGTAAATCGACGTAAAGAAGATATAGAAAAGCTTGGCTGGGATTTTGGATTTAAAATTCCAGAAAAACGAATGCGCCCAGTTCACCCTTTTTTAGATACCAAAGGTGTTATTTTAGAAGTAAAACGTGCAAGCCCAAGTAAAGGTGATATTGCGCCAAATCTTGATTCTGCTGCAACTGCCCTTTCCTACGCCAACGCAGGTGCAAAAGCAATAAGTTGTCTTACCGAAGCAAATTATTTTAAAGGCACCCTTGAAGACTTAATGAAAGTCTGTGCTGCAGTTGATAACTTTGAAAAAACTACAGGAAAAACTGGCCCTGCAGTTTTACGCAAAGATTTTTTAATAGATGAAAAAGAAATAGAAATTGCGTACCGTGCCGGAGCAGATGCCGTTTTACTAATTTCCCGCATTCTGCCTACAGAAAAAATGATTTCAATGGCTAAAAAATGCCAGGAGCTTGGAATTACTGCACTTGTGGAGTTACGTCTTGATGAAGATGTAGAAAAACTTGCACAGGTAGCTGCCCAGGTTGATACAAAATATATTGCCGCTGGAGTGAACAGCCGTGATTTACGAGATTTCACAATTGACCTTTTGACCCCATGCACAATGCTTGGTAAAATTCGCAAGGTTTTGGGCCAGGATGCCCGCGTTATTTTTGAAAGTGGCATTCGTACACCTCAGAGTGCAGCATTTGTAGGCAGCCTTGGATTTGCAGGAATGTTACTTGGCGAAGCTGCAGCTAAAAATCCTGAAATTCGCAATGATTTAGTAAAAAGCTTTGAAGAAGGAAAAGAAACTGCAAATGCCCGTTTCTGGAATAAATTTGCATCTCGCCCTGCTTCAAGCAAACCGCTGGTTAAAATTTGCGGACTTACAAATTTAGAAGATGCTGCAAGTGCTGCAAAACTTGGTGCAAATTTCCTGGGCTTTATTTTCTGGGATAAGTCGCCTCGCCATACGGAAGAAGAGACAGTTCGCAAGATTTATGAGGAACTTTCCAAATCACCAGAAAAACCTGTTTTTGTTGGTGTGATTGTAGACCCAGATTTACCAGAATCTAAAGTGGCTTTCCGTCTTGCAAATGAAGGCATTTTAGATGTAATTCAACTGCATACAATTGATGGAGCTAGAAAATTCCTTTCGGTTAAAGAAAACCGGGCAATTCCACATTACGCTGCAATAAATATTAGTTCAGAAGAAGATATAAAACTTTTAGATGAACTTTTTGACATGGGTGAACCACGTGTTCTTGTTGATGCACAGACTCCAGAAAAAATTGGCGGAACTGGAAAGCAGATTTCACCAGAGCTGGTTGACCTTGTTCAGAAAAAGTACAAGTTGTGGCTGGCTGGCGGAGTAAATCCTGACAATGTAAGGGAAATTACAAATCAGCTTAAACCAGAATTAATTGACTGCGCCAGCGGAGTTGAAGCACAACCTGGGAAAAAAGACTTAGCTAAGTTAGAAAAATTCTTTATTTATTAATAAACCAAAGTCCTACTAAACAGATTGCAACTCCAAGAATCTTGCTCCAGTTGATAACTTCGTGGTACATAAAAAAGCCAAGGAATAAAAGTCCGATTGCAAGGAAGGCATTTGTTACTGTGGCAAGTGTACTTACTTTCCAGCCTGCTTTGTAAGCGTAAATAAATCCCACTTCAAGGCCGGTAATTACTATGCCAAGTACAACTGTAGCCCAGTTTGAAAACTTAAATTCCCGCAGAATATTACCGCCCTTTGTTGTGACAAAAAACATTAGGGCCGAAAATAAAGTTGCAACTGCATAAGTTACTGTCATTGAAGCATAAGTATTCATTTGCTCGGGAATACCTTTTGCACAAATCTGATAAACAATGTTTGAAAGAACGATGATTGCTAAAGGCCAGATATAATTGAACATTAGTCGAACCTCACACAAAAAGTCTGTGCCTTAAATGTAGCAGAACCATCGAACTTTGTATATTCAGTATCTTCAAGGTAAGTCATGCCAAGTTTTTCCATAACACGGCGGCTTCCAATATTGTCTACGGCAAAAGTTCCTGCAAGACCTGGGATTTTTCGAGTCTGTTTTGCATATTCAATAATCTTAGTGATGGCTTCAGTTGTAATTCCCTTGTTCCACATGTCACTTCGGATATTATAGCCGATGCTCCAAAGTTCATTTTCCGGATTGTGGGAATGATAAACTCCGCCGCTACCTATAAGTTCGCCAGTTTCTTTCCATACAAAGCCGTAATCTAAATCATCCGGGTTTGTATAAAGCGAATTTACCCAGTCTACACCGTCGGCAGGACTTTTGTATTTTGAGTAAAGCATAAACTGAGCAGTTTTTTCATCCCCTGTCCATTTGTAAATGGCAAGTAAATCATCAAAAACTAAAGGACGAAGAATAAGGTGCTCTGTTTCTAGAACCGGAGTAGTTTCAATATATGGATGGTCTGTAAGAGCGTAGCTGAGCCAGTCTGTAAGGCCTCGAGGCAGGCGTTCATCCATGGTTGTACCGTCATCAAATAAAAGGTTTGAATGCATAGGATTTACAAGACAGTGCTGGCCCATTTCTGTTCCAAAGTTGATAGAGGCAATTCCTTTGTCTCCGTTATAAACCCAGTCTGGAGTAAAAATAAAACAATGCTTCATTTTTTCAAGGCGAGGTAAACGTGGAACTATTTTTCCCTGGTAATCATTAAATTCATCCCGCTTTCCCATTGCAAGGAAAAGGTGAACATCGTTTTTGTCCCAGGTGTCAATTACTGAATCTTCTGGCAAATCATCTGAACCTACTGGAATAAGAACATTGAAGAAATCAGGATATTTTTCTCCCATAAAATAGGTCATGGAAGCACCGGCAGAGTTTCCCCAAAGCATTTTTTTGTTTACTCCACCGTTGCTAGCTGTATGAGTTTTAATAAAATCACAAATCAGATTGTAGAGCGGCTCCTGATATTCTGGGCCCCATGAATCTACAACTTCGCCATCTGCATTGCGTTTTTCGTTGGCAAGTGGAACGAGAACATAAGCACCGCCTAAAGCCTTCTGATATTTTTCTGAAGCAAAAAATTCGGCTCCTGCGTAGTTAATGCAAACATCACCTTCCAAAGCGTTTGTGTAACCGTGAAGGAAAATCAAAACAGGATAAGCTTTTCCTTTTTCGAATCCGTTTTCTGTCGGATCAAAAAAGTAATATTTCATACCATTAGCAGAATCATTTTTAAAAAGATTAAAATACTCGCCCACTTTGTAAGTTGGTCCGTAAGAAATAAATGCACCTTCAGGCATATCTTTTGCCCAAGGTGGAGTTGGTTTTGTTTCTGCCATTGCTAGCCTCCGTCCGTTTTCTTTCAGTGTACAGAAAAAACTTATTTTAATCTTTAATGTGGTAGTTTAATTTTGGTTTTTTCTATTATATTTTACACTTGTTTAACACACATTATCTGTGTAAAATATGTGTAATAGAGGTGATATTATGGCTAACTTAACAATTTCTGTAAATGATTCTGATAAAAAAGAGTTCGGTGAGTTTTGTGATCAGGTTGGAATCAGTTCGTCTTCATTGTTGAATATGTTTATAAAAACCGTAATTCGTGAAGGTAGAGTCCCTTTTGAAATTTCTTTGAAAAAAAGCAAAACAAAACACGAACCTTATACAATTCCAAAACGAAAAACTCTACGTGCATTGAAAGAGGGTGATGCGCTGATAGCGGCAGAAGATGCACCAAGTTATAGTCTGGAAGAAGTTTTTAAGGAGTTGAACAAATAGTTTATGAATGATCAATTTCCTGAATATAGATTAAAACTAACTTCGGTATGCACTGTCTGTAACTACATTTTCTTTTCCTTTAAAGCAAAACGGCCTTTTCGCCAGTCTGCGTAGCCAACAGTTTTGTTTACACACAAACGATGAATTACAACATAATCTTCCCCGGTATAACTCCAGGTTCCATTTTTATACTCTTCATCGCAATCTTTATTCAAAGTAAAACAAGCGGCAGGTTTTTCATCAATTTCTACTATATATAATTGATTATTTTGGGCATCGGTGAGGAAATCTTTCTGGGTTGGATAAATTTCATCCCACTGGAAAATGCCCTGTGAAATCATTTTAGAAATTGCAGATTGAACAAATTGGAATACTTCAGGCACCTGGGTAGGAACAACTTTTTTAATTTTCATATAACACTCTATCTACAGTTCCAAAGCCTTTTTAATATCAGCTTTACTTAAGATTCTTCCGTAGCTTACAACCTTATCGTTGATTACAAGCCCTGGAAGACTCATTACGCCAAACTTCATTACCTCTTTAATGTCTGTAACGTGCTGAATGTCTGCTACAAGATTGTTTTCTGCGGCAAGGTCGATTGTGTCCTGAAACATTCTTGAACAGTTGCAGCAACCGTCTTTTCCTAAGATTTTTACTGATTTAATTTCCATATTTTTCTCCTTTTATATAAATTGTCATCCGAAACTTATCAACTGTCATCCCGAACTTATCAACTGTCATCCAAAATTTATCAACTGTCATCCCGAACTTGATTCGGGATCTCACATTATTTCTGGTAAGACGCTGAATCAAGTTCAGCATGACTAAAGTTGCAGATTTTAGTCATTTTAAACCAACCATCCCTGTAAAAGATTAAAGCCATACCCCACCACAATTATTCCAACTACGCAGATGGCGATGAATAAACCTAAAAGTTTAGGTTTTACTGCCTGACTTAGCATTACAAGACTTGGTAAACTTAAGGTGGTTACGGCCATCATAAAACTAAGCACTACTCCTAAAAGTGCGCCTTTTGCCAAAAGGGATTCTGCAATTGGAATGCAGCCAAAAATATCGGCATACATTGGAACTCCGCAGATTGTTGCAAGAATTACGCCAAATGGGTTTTTATTTCCAAGCACAGTTACAATCCAATTTTCTGGAATCCAGTTGTGAATTACAGCACCAACAGCAACTCCAATCAAAATGTAAGGGAACACTTTGCGAAAAGTTGAACACATGGAACTCCAGCTGATGCGGCATCGATCCTTAAAAGTAGTTTTCATTTCTGGAAGATCTGGAGTCTGCATATTTCTTGCTTCCTGAATATAATCTGCAATCTGATTTTCCATATGAAGGTGTTCTATTAAAGTGCCGCCTAAAACTGCAATTACAAGGCCAAGTACAACGTAAAGCACCGCAATTTTCCAGCCAAAAATGGACATTAAAAGAACAAGGCTTCCTAAATCTACCATTGGGGAAGAAATTAAAAAACTAAAGGTTACGCCAAGTGGAAGCCCTGCAGTGGTAAAGCCAATAAAAATTGGAATAGAAGAACAGCTGCAAAATGGAGTTACAGTTCCAAGAAGCGCACCAATAATTCTTGCTCCAAGTCCTCCAAAGCGGCTCATAATCCTTTTGCTCTTTTCTGGCGGGAAAAAAGTTTGAATAAAAGAGATGAGGAAAATCAGCACGCAAAGAAGAATTGTAATTTTTATAACATCGTAGACAAAGAAAACAATTGTATGAGTCCAGATGCTTTCGGGGTTGAGTCCAATTTTTTCTGCAAAATACCCTACTACATTTTTAAGCCAGGCCATCCCTAAAATCTGATTTTGAAAAAAGTCCCACATAGCTAACCTCCCTAAAATTAATCACCGATTTTGCCGCAACAGCAGGATTCAGTTTTGCTGGCAGCGGCTTTGTCTTTCCAGCACTGAATGTCTTCGAAATATTTCTTAAAGGCCTTAAATTGGCAGCAGTTAATTTCGTAATAAGTGTTCTTCCCTTCTTTACGGCTTTTTACCAGCATGCATTCAGAAAGGATTTTCATATGATGAGAAAGAGTTGGCTGAGTAATGTTGAATTGTTCCAGTAACTCGCAGGCACATTTTTCGCCGCTGGTGAGCAGTGTGATAATTTTAAGTCTGTTTTCATCGCCTAAAGCTTTACAAATTTGTGAAATTTCCAGTGCATCCATATTCCCGTCCTTTAATGAAAAATATATAGATAAACATCTATATGTAATATAATAGATATATAGATGATTGTCAATATGTTATTTAAATTGTTAATGCCACCAAAAGTAACAAAATCTCCACCACCAGTGGATGTTAAGTTGCCAGCCAAGGTTGTATGCTTTATCATAAAAGGAGACGAAATAAACATATGACATTTTGCGATAAACTTCAGATTTTAAGAAAAAGTAAAGGGTTTACTCAGGAAGGACTGGCGGAAAAACTTAATGTTTCCAGAGCTGCTGTGGCTAAGTGGGAGGCAGGTCAGGCTTATCCTGATATTTCAAATCTTATTCAGATTAGCGATTTAATGAATGTAACTGTGGATTATCTTGTAAAAGATCAGTCTTGCGCAGTTGCCCCTGGGAATGAGACTAAAACTGATTTAGATGAGCTGATTGAATTCCGTCTGGAAGCTAACCAAAACACTTATGCCGGTTTTTCAAATGAAGTTGCAGGCACCCGTTTAGATTCCCACGATTTCCGCTACGAAAAAGGCGATTATACTTACCACGACACTTATGTTGGCGGAGAACAGTTTGCAGGCCAGGAGGCTGTGTGGAAAAATGGTAAGGCAGTTTACGCTATGAATTACGCAGGTCGGGTTTTGGACCAGAAGTTCAGTGGCAATTTTTTGAAGGAGGCCTTGCGCGCCGCAGATAAAAACTTACCTTTCCGAGGCCCGGAGTTTTACCAGTCTGGAGAATATACTTACAAAACCACAGTGACAGGAGACGTAAACTGGTTTCAGGGCTATGAAGAAATCTTCTGCAATGAAACAAAAGTTTTCGAATGTTACTATCACGGCGGTTT
>JAZLKI010000087.1:0-43896 GCA_045597485.1 Treponema sp. | reverse complement strand
TGTCAATTGTTTCCTTCCCTGAACTGTCAAAGAGCCTCGCCTCTGTGATTGTCACTTGCGGCGTGAGAATGAATATACACCCTTACAAAAAAAGTGTCAACATCTTTATTCCCTTTTTTAATGTTTTTTTTTACTTTTTTTTCACTTTTTTTTCACTTTTTTTAGCACGTAAAGGACAGACCTTTAACGTTAAACGACAGTCACCGAACGTCAGTTGACTGTCATCTAACGTTAAGTGACTGTCATCTAACGTTCGGTGACTGTCGTTCTTGTGTTATGCAATAATTTATCCATTTAAAAAACTTAATGTATAAAAATACTAATTCATATTTGAGTATATATATGGTAGAATAATATTTATATCTTTATTTAAAAAGGAAAAATTTATGAATAAAAATGAAAAAGCTGTACGGGAACCTAAGGTTTGGGAAGCTGTTATCGTACTGGCAATTTTAATTTTAGCGCTTGCAATTGGTATTATTGTTTACAAAGTTGATCCACATGTACCTATGCTTTTAGGTGTTGGCGCATCTGCAATTATGGCAAAAATCCTTGGTTACAAATGGGAACAGATTGAACACTTTATGATTAAAGGTATTTCTAAAGCTATGCAATCTATCATCATTCTTGTAATTATTGGTGTATTGATTGGTGTATGGCTTAATGCTGGCGTTGTTCCTTCCATGATTTATTATGGTCTGAAAATACTTAAACCTCAGATTTTCTTTATTGCAACAGTTTTAATCTGTTCTATTACAGCTCTAGCTACCGGAACTTCCTGGGGGACTATGGGTACTATGGGTGTAGCTCTTATGGGTATTGGATTTGGATTAGGCCTTAATCCAGCAATGACCGCAGGAGCAATTCTTTCAGGATCTTACTTCGGAGATAAAATGTCTCCATTATCTGATACAACTAACCTTGCACCTGCTATGTCTGGAACAGATATTATGAGTCATATTAAATTTATGATTCTTCCAACTACTATTGTATATGTTATAACCCTTATATTCTTTGGAATTATAGGATTTGTAAAATCCGGGGAAGGGGTTGCCGATGTAAGCAAAGTTATGGAACTTCAAGCGTCCCTTAAAAATATGTTTACTATTAATCCTGTTTTATTATTACCTCCTGTAGTTGTTATTGTTGCAGTTGCATTAAAAGTTCCAGCTATTCCAGGAATTGCACTTGGTATTTTGAGCGGGGTTTTAGTTGGAATGATTTTCCAGCCACAGTGTACATTAGGATCTTTCTTTGAATGCGGTATGAACGGATTCTCTTGTGAAACTGGTATTTATGAAATTGATCGCTTGTTAAATACTGGTGGTCTTATGAATATGACATTCTCTATCTCCATGACAATTATTGCAATGATGTTTGGCGGTATTATGGAAGAAACACATCAGCTTGAAGTGATTGTTGAAAAACTCAAGAAGATTGTTAAAACTCCTGCAGGACTTGTTACTCTTACAGAAGCAACAGCCATTGTTTCAAATGCGACAATGCCAGAACAATACATTTCTCTTGTTGTGCCTGGCCGTATGTATTCAGAAGAATATAAGAAGATGGAATTACATCCTACTACCCTTTCAAATGCACTGGAAAGTTCTGGAACTGTAACATCTGCATTAATTCCATGGAACACTTGTGGTGTATTCATTACATCAACTCTCGGTATTTCTGCCATGACTTATGCACCATGGGCAGTATTCAACTGGTTAATGCCAATTGCTTGTATCATTATGGCATATCTTGGAATTACAGTTGCAAACAAAGATGGTGTACGCCTTTGCAAAATGAAAAAATCTGTTAATAAATAGGAGAACAAAAAATGATTACAGCCGCAGTATTTTTTGCAGATGGATTTGAAGATATTGAAGCTTTAAGTCCTGTAGATTATTTACGTCGAGCAAATATAAATGTTATTACAGTAGGTGTAAAAGGAAAACAATTTAATGATACATTAATTGTAACAAGTTCACATAATGTTCCAATGATTATGGACATGTCTTTACAAACTTACCTTTCACAGTATAAAGAAAATACACCTGATTGTATTGTTTGTCCTGGAGGTTCACTTGGAGCAGACAACCTTGCAGCAACCCCTGAATTACTGGCACATATCGAAAAAGTTTATGATGATGGAAAACTTGTTACTGCTATCTGCGCCAGTCCTGCCGTTGTACTTGGCAAAACTAAAGTCCTTGCCGGAAAAAAATGGACTTGCTACCCAGGTATGGAAACAGAGGCTAAAAAAGATTATTTGTCTGGTTATTCCAACGAAGTTTTTATTACAGATGGTAAATTAGTAACAGGTCGTGGTCCTGGTGCAAGTGAACAGTTTGCTATGGAATTAGTAAAGATTCTAGCAGGAAAAGAAACTCACGATAAAATAAAAATAGGCAGTCAGCAGCGCTAATTGCCTTATCAAAAAAAAATAATCTTCAGACAATCTTAGAGAAGATTTTCTTTTTCTCTGATTTTGTCTGAAAGATTAATTATTTCTTCCTGAATATTATTAAGAATTTCAATATCTTCTGTATTTTGAGAAGAAACAACAGCCCCTTCTGCCAGCATTTGAGATAATTTCAATCCTAATTCTTCATATTTACAATCACGCTTTGTTTCAAGCTGATGTTTTTCAAGTTTTAAAACACTTTTATCTGTAAAATCCTGAACTTTATCTCCAGCTTTTTCAAATGCCTTCTTTGATGCTTTTGCACCTCTAGAGAACATTTCTTTTAAATTTGAACTGATTTTTTCTTTATCAATATCCATTTATAACCTCTTAATTCCTAAAAGAGTTAAGTCATCCGACTGCTCATCTTCCTGCATTTCATCGTAATCCAGGTAGTTTAATCCATTTTCAGCATTTTCTGCTTTTTTTGCTGAATAGTATTCGTACATATTAAAATACTTAGAAAGGAATTCGTCAATCTTTTTATCAATCTTAATATAATCTGTCTGCTGAACTGATGGAGATTTATACAAACGGAATACTTTTTCAAGAGATGCAAGAGCCATAATTGCTTCGCTAACAGTACCTTCGCATTTTGTAAAATCAAACTCGAGAACTTCATCACTTATAGGATTATCAAGTTTAGAAAGAGTATATTTTTTCTTATTATATACACATTCTACAATCTCTTTAATTCGTTCCGGACCAAACTCTTCTTTTGCATCTTCAAGTTTAATCTCTGTTTCTTCTTCATGAGTTTTAGGATTCATATGTTTTACTTCTACTTCATTCTGACGCACTGTATAGTCATGTTCACGAATTCGTCTAGTCGACTCTTCTATACCGTCAGTATAAAGGAATAATATATCTCCATGATTCAAAACTGTTTTTTCAACTTTAAAACCACCGCGCATTGCAACAAGATCAGAAGTAAATACTCCGGCTGTAGGAGCAGAAGATAATGTAAGAAGTTTAAGACTTCGAGATTTAGCATCATAAATATGTACAAGATTATCACCTGCATTACACATATAACATTCACCAGTTTTTACATTAAGCAAACAGATGATTAAAGTAGCAAACTTACCTTTTAATCCTAAACCTTCAATAAAATCATTAATCTGTTCTACAAGTTTATTTAAATTGGTTCCATTTTTGGCAAATGACCAGTTTTCAAAATAACGGCGGAAAATTGTGGCAACTACAGTCATGATAATTGCAGCTGGAATACCGTGTCCAGAAACGTCACATTTAATAATTCCAAACCAGGTATCATCAAGTCGCTTATAATCAAAATAGTCTCCTGATACACCAGATTCACCCTCATAGTAACCGTAACATTGAACATCTTTATCTGAATATTCTGCAAAAGTGTTTTTATTATTTGAACCTGAATCCACCAATGGCAAAAAGGCCTTCTGTACGGCTTTACCATCCATTGCAAGAGCCTCTTCTTCCGCATTTGCAACTAGTTCATGAGTCATGTTATTTATGGCATCACCAAGACGGCCAACTTCATCTTTTGTTTTTATTTTTACATCTTTACCCTTAAGCATTGCTTTATTTTTTGTACGACCTACCATAATTACGTGGTTTTCAAGCTTTTTAATAGGACGGACAATAAGTGAAGCAAAAAGATATGCACCAAAAATTCCAGCAATAACTGCAGCTAAAGCAACAACTGCAGAGAAATATATAATCTTTCTTATTTCTTCATTCAGACTGTCAATTAATGATTGAGTAGAAAGCTCAAGATAAACCATACCATGTATATAATTTCCACCAGTACCTTTTCGATACATTACAGGTCGATAGAAAATATAATCAGTATTGGTTCGGTCAAGATTTTCTGTATCAAAATTAGGATATGAACCGGCTGCATTTTTTGAATATTCAAGCAAAAGAGAATCCATTCTGTTTCTTAGATCTGCAACTACATCTGAAATTCTACCAGCTTCTTCTTCATCTTCTGCAAGTCCAGAATTATACAATCCCCTTGCCTGCTGTTCAAGTTCCTCAATATTTTTAGACAAATCACTTACACTTGAATTAATTTCTTTATCTAAAGAAGCAAATCTGGCAGTTATAGATTTAATTTTTTCATCTTTTAATTCAGATTCACCATACGTCAAACGATATGAATCCATTTTTTCAGAAATTTCAGGATCGTTTGTTGCCCAAATATAATTCAAATCTTCTGAAGATTCTGAATTTTGCTGTTGTCCTATAATAGTTACGTATTTAACTTCAGACATAGCATCTTTTTGTCCTGGAAGAGCTGTAAGTTCAAGAATATTATTGGCAGGAAGGAAGTTTTTAACACCTGAATGTAAACTTTCAAGTAATACATCTGCACGATTCTGCAAACCAGCTGCCATAGTCTGCTCTTGAAGTCGTATTACTTTATATCCATTTTCCAAAGATACTACCATTACGGCTATTACAATAAGGGCGAAAGTAAAACCCATAAGTTTTTTCTTTAAACTTGGCATTCTCTTTAATGTCATTCTTAGTTTAGATAGTGGCATAGCAGCTCCTGTTTTTAATGCTTTTACTTCTTCTGCAGTTAAACGGTCGTCTTTTATCCAGCGGCGTAATGAAATCAACAAACCTAAAGCAATAATTATTATGAGTATTAGGATTACAAAAATTAATATTAAACTAATAGCAATTTTGTATTTATATTCTTTAAAATTCTGGTTTAAATTTGAAACTGGTTCATAATCAGCCTCAATTTTTAATGTTCCATTCTGTGCTACCTTTACAATCTTTCCTGTAAAATATAATCCACGATCAGTATGTAAAAGACCGAGCTTATATTCCCCTTCATCAAGGTCAACACCAATATTTACATTCGAAATCTTTGTATCAGAAAGTACTTTATATTGATTTTCAGCTTTTCTTAAAACAAGGTCATATGGAGCTTTTCCATCTGCATCAATATAAATTTCGCTTACTGTACCATCGTATGTGAATCCACCACCATTAATGGTTAATACAGTATCCCCAATATCAGTTTTTGATTGAGTAACCGAAGTAACATAAGTTGATGGCTGGAATTTATTCAAAATATACATTGCTGTAGCGGCTTCGCTAACGTTACCTACTTCATCTATTGCTGCAACCGAAAGAACATAAACACCATTACCTTTATTATAGTAACGTGGAGTTACCAGCCCTTTTGTCTGAACAGTTTGCTGCATTTTACGCTGTTTAGATGCTGCAGCCGCATATTTTGTTTCAAGACTTTCTTTTATTTTAAGAACATTTGATTCAGACAACTTCATTGGATGCTTATTGGAAACCATAATTGATTTTGGAATATCACCTAAATAATCAATTCTATATGAGTAACCTGCCACATCTTCAGAAACAGAAGCCTGCCATTCTAATCGATAATTATTTGAATCTATAAATCCATATTTATCTATATTAGTAAATTTTATTACAGGTTTTTCTGGTGGAGTTAAATCAAGATGATATGTAATTTGAGCTGGTTCCGACCAGTTACCAGCATAATCTGCAACACGAACAATTAAATTATAATAACCATCTTCTGTGGCCCGAACTTTTACTACATTTTCTTTAGTAAAATGCTGAAGACTTGCAGGAGGTACCGCAGAATTTTCTTTTCCCCATGTATAAGAATAACCGGAGATATTAGAAGAATCTGCCGGGAAATTTATCTGAATCTGAACATTTTGTGCTCTGGAACTTTTTCCTTTTTTATAGCTAACTGGTGTAAAAGTTGGAGGATTAACGCTTCTATCTGGAGAAAGAATTGAAACAGAATTTTTAGAAGCTGGAGTAACCTGTTGCCAAATGAACGACAAAGTATTCAATCCTTCTTTATCTTTTAAAATAAGTGGATTAATAAACATATTGGAATTTCTATCTTCTATTAAACTTACTTCGTTCCAATAACTTCCACTTTTTTTTGCCATATAAACAGATTCTCTACCACGACGTGTATCAAACCAATCTATATACAAAGAATTATCATATTCAAAGAACACAGGACGGCTCGCATTACCTTTTGTAGTAATTGCCTCTGCACTTCCTGTAACCATTCCAAAATCATTTAACTGGGCAACCCAAATTGAAGAATTATAAGAATCGGTGCGTTCCCATCCAAGGTAAACTGTTCCATTGTAATTATATAAACTTGCCCTCTGGTTCTGATAATTTGTAAATTCTTTACGATCTCTGCCCGAAAAAGAATTTCTGTCTGTAATCAGAACAGGACGTGACCAGTCTCCAGCAAAATTTGTTGTCATATAAAGTTGATATGAAAATCTGTTTGTTTCTGGAGACGTATATTGAGCCTGAAAAACTACAACGTCGCCTTTTTCGGTTGAAATAAGAACTGGAACAAAAGGATTGCGGTAAGTTACTACCGGTTGGAATTGTGCAAATTTGGTCCAGTTTATACCGTCGTTAGAATCGGCATAAAAGATTGTAAAGGTATCTGCTTCACCAACAGACGTAAACATTTTAAATGTGTTATTTTTTGTTACGTAAACACGAGGCGCAACCATTACCTGAGAACCAGAAGAAAGTTTACTCTGGGTAAATTCCATTTTATCACTGGAAGATTTAAATACAGAAATCTGTCCAAGATTTTCCATTACGGCTACAACAAGTTCTCCATTTTCATTGAGGGCAACTGTATAAATATCTGGAACTTCTTCTCCAGAGTAAAAATATGGCCCAGCAAATCTTCTCTTTTCCACATAATCTGTTAATGAATTATATTTGCGTGCAGAAATGTAAATCTGATTATTTTTTACATCTATTTCTTCCCAGAAAACATATGAATCTTTTTTATTAGTTACAGTTTGAGGAAAACGGGAATCGGCTTCGGTAATAACCATAGGATTTTCCCAATAAAGAGTCTGCGCAAATATACAAAATACACTGCACATTAACGCAAATATGAGAGAGATGCTTTTTTTATGTAAATCAAACTTAGCTTCGAGCATCAATTTTATTTTTCAAATCCTTAATTTTCTGAGAATTAGCATTTACCGGTTTTTTCATAAGCTGTTCTACAATTGCATTTGCTCCAACTACATTATTATTCTGCAAGCGCTGAATTGCAAGCTGGTACAATCGTTCATCTTCTGTTGAAATAACCTGAGATGCATTACCACCTATTTTAGTAGTAATTCTATCTTTTAAATTCATAGCTGTTCTATTATCAGGAAGAACTGCTAAAGCCTGGTCTATTTTTTCCAATGCCTGTTTTAATTTCTTTTCGTCATTTCCGGCCGTATCATAAAGTTTTTGTGCATCTGTAATATAACGCTGGGCTTTCTTTTCGCCACTATTATCTACAGGTTTCTGTCGAATTCCTATATCAATTTCTGTCTGGTAAATAAGATCCTTTAAACCTTTATAATTTGGATCAAGTTCATAATAATCAAGAAGATTTGCATACCCTTCCTGTCTTGTTTCACTGCTCTTTACCATCATTTTTGCCATCTCTATTTTCTGGGCAAATTCCGTTCTGAATTTAGCAGGATCTTTAAGTCTGTTTATACGCAAAGTTAGAATTGCAGCTTCCTGATTCAATGGATATACATACTGAACTTTCTGAATATTTTCCAGGGCTGTATCCAAATCTTTTATACCTTCATCTTTATATCCATCGCCAATTTTTCGGCTTCCTTCGTCAAAATACTGGTAAGCAAGATTTAACAACTGTGACATTTCTGGATACTGGGGTGCCGAAGGTACAATGTCACGGCCAGTTTTCATTGAAATAGCAGTATTTACAAAGTTTAAAAGATTTGTAATTTCCTCATCTTCATGAACGTTTGTTACAGCCCAGCGAATTTTTGCCTGATTCAAAAGTTTTTCTGCATCGTCAAAACGACCATTAAAATATGCATCTTTTGCCTGAGTTTTAAGGTTACGAACTTCCCGTACAACAATTTCATTTTCTGCTTTGGCAATTCGTTCACCAAGACTTTGCAATTTATTATCTACGTCTGAACGAAGTTTATCGTCATTCTGAGCATCAAGAGCCTCATCATATTTTGAAAGGGCATCCTGCAATTTTTTACGGGCAACTTCAAAATCATCTTTACGGAGAGCATTTTCCGCTTCATCAAAACGAATATCGGCTTCATTTTTTGCAATCTGTGATGCAGAAATTTTACTTTGTGCAAGTGCCATATAACTTGATGCGGTAGTTTTTAGTGCTGCAAGGTCTTTCTGGCGTGTCTGCAAATATTTTTCTGTTGCTTCAACAATTTCTGTTACCTGTTCATTAGTTCGCCATTGTTCACTACTCATATAATTTGAGTTTATTACATTAAGGTAACTATCAATTTCCACAATATATTTTTCAATCTGTCGTTGAGTGTAACTAGTAAGATTTAAGGCAATATTCGGATAACTGTATGTAATACCAAAATCTAAATCTGGATCTGCAACATAATTTTTCTCGTACGCAACAGCCCTTTCAATATCTCCATTTATTTCATTAATTACAGAATTTGGAATCTTTGTTATAAAGCCGTCAATATAACTTTTTGAAGCTTTATTATCTTCCTGAATATTTGAATAAAGATTATTTGAGCAAAGTCTGTAATAAAGTGTAATTTCATGCCATGAACCAGTAATTAATTCTTCTGACTGAACAAACATATTGTCCAGCATTTCGTTATAAACTTCTGTTAAACCATTCCATTCAGAACGGTCTAAAGCATAATAACTATTTGCCCAATCAAAACGCGAAAGTTTCTGATTTTCTTTTATACCAACAATGGTTCCGATATTTGAATTTGAATTAAACAATTCTGCGGCGTACTTACCTTTTTCTTCTGCAGAAATATCTTCCTGAATTTTAGACAAAATTGTCTTCTGCGATTTAGCAAGATTTTGAATCTTTGTATTTTTTTCACTTAATGCAACTGCCATATCAGAAAGCTGCTTTATATAATCACAGATAACATAATAGTCTCCATAAGGATTAAAAAGGGCGTACCCTTCTTCATTTGCAGCAATGTTATACAAATCAAGAACATTATTATCAAGATTTACATATTTGCGCACATCGTATGCAAAAGAATTAGCAAGACTTTTTTTGTAAGTATCATATTTTTTTGCAAGAGCCTTATATACGGCTTCATTCATTTTGCCTTCAAGTTCATTCCACTGAGCATCAACAGCACCAAGAATACCTGAATCTGGTATAGATTCTATACCGTAAACAAAACGAATCATAAAAGGCAGATAAGAAGCATCGGTTACATCAGAATCCAATACCTGTATTTCTGAAAACTTCGACTGCATTCTTTTTCCGTTTTCAATAAACTGATGACGAACCGCATTATATCTTTCAAAAGCATCTTTTACAGTTGCAAAACGAGTCATTGCCAGATCGTACTGATCCTGATTCACAGCCTTTACAAATTCATCTACAGCATCTCGAATTCTCTGAAGGAATGTTTTTTCTTCATAAGTTGTAATGTAAGAATTAAGATCTGCAATAATTTTATCAACAGCACCTGTAATTTCTGGGTTATCTTCCCATTTTTCATAAAAATCATCCTGATAAAGCCAGAAACCTTCTTTTGCCTTTTCTATAGCCGCAACGTAATTGCCTTTATGTGAAAGTTCTGCCGTCTGAGTTTGAATTTCAAGGAATTGAGCACGGAAATAGTTGAACTCTGCAGACTTTTTCAAATCTGCAATAAACTGAAGATTCTGATCTGAAGGATGGCGCTCAAATTTTTCAAGACGTGCAGTAATCTCGTAAATTTCCTTATCGTTACCAGGGTCTTCCAAAATTAAAGCAATAAGTTTTTCGGCAAGAAGTGAATACTGTTTTCTGGCGTTCATAATACGGCGAACGCGGGTCTGGGCATTATCAAAGTTATCTGGGTGAAGTTCAATATAAGTATTAAGTTGTCGTAATGCTTCGTCATATTCTGTTTTACGAATAAGTCTGTCTATTTCAAAAAGAGACATATCTTCCCTATCCTGCCCATAGATGCAGGTAACAGAAAGAGAAACTAAAAATATGATACAGAGAAAGTGTTTAACTTTCATTTTTATTTAACTAATATATAATATTTTCGGCAAAATAAGATAATATACTTATAGAAAATAAATAAAATTCCGAAAAGAAAATAGGATGTTTTTTAAAAAAATTTTTATTATTGCGACACTATTAATTTTCTCAACCGCAAGTATATTTTCCCAATCTTATACTGATATTGGAACATCCCTATCAAATGTTTTTTACGGTTTTTCCGACGATAACGAAGGAACTACAACTTTCCGTTCATTATTGATTCCTTTTGGAGGACGAACAGAAAGTCTTGGAACCGCATACACAGGCTTATGCGATGATATTAGTTACCTCCGATACAATCCTGCAGGCGCTTCTTTACAAAAACAGACTCAATTTTCCCTATTCCACAATACATGGGTTGCAGATTCAAAACTGGACACTATTGCTTTTACAACTCGCAGTAAAAACATGCGTCATTTAGGTTTTGGTGGTTACATATCTTGTTTCTACGTACCTTTTACAGAGTATAACCTGTTTGGCGACAGAACTGCCGAAGGATACTATTCAGAAACTATTGCAGCACTAAATATTTCTTACAATTTTCTTGCAGGGTACGACTTTAAAGGTTTTGCACTGGGAACAACATTAAAAGCAGGTTACAGAAGCATTCCAGACTTCTCTGACAACGACACAAATTCAATTATAAAAAATTCGGGATTAAGCCAAAGCAGTTTTGCATTCATGGGTGATATTGGCCTTTTAATGCAATTCAACTTCTTAAAATATTATTATTCCCGTGATCCTAACATTAGAATTGGATTAAGCGCACAGAATATTGGTGTTGCACTAACTGGTTATGATAATTTGAAAATAGATGATGCATTACCCACACTTTTATCTGCAGGTATTTCTATTAAACTTATTAAGCCTATTACTCTTACTGCAGATTATACACAGCCAATTAATCTGTTTTCGCCAGGTTCTTTATCTATAGGATATTTTAACTCAGGTATAGACTTCCAATTTTCACAATTCCTAAGTTTATTAGGCGGTTTCTCTCTAAAAGGTGGAAACCCTCGTATTAGTGCAGGATTTGAATTTGAAGTTGCAAAAATTCGTTTGAATTTTAACTATACTTTAGATTTTACAACATCTTTTGCCCCATTAAATAGAATCAGCCTTTCAGCTAAAATCAATTTAGGCGACAGAGGAAGAAGTATTATTGATACAGAAGTAGATGAATATTACCAGTTAGGCTTAAAATATTATGCAGATGCAAACTATGAAGATGCTATTGCAGTATGGAATGAAGCCCTTAAATTAAACAGGCGCTTCGACCCAGCCATTCAAGGTATCGAAAGCGCCCAGCATCAAATAAACATGTTCCAAATGATTAAAGAAAGTTTACTCTTAGACCAGTTCTAACGTTTCTTAGAAAAAACTCTGTAGTTCATCCAAGGGAAAATAGAATCTTTTGCCTCGAGAGTAGTTAGCCATTCTGTACTAACAGTATTCGAACCTAAAGAATCAAAAACAGCTGTAAATGAATTAATAGATTCCTTAAAACGCTGTTCTGCATATTCAGGGAATTCAGAGTGATTAATCATTTTTGGAAGAGTTGAACTCTGTGCAATCATTAATTCCTTTGCACCAAGATTCAAAAGTCTTGTTTTAAGCCCTGTATCATTAGAAAATCTGTCTGAAAGGTCAATCATACGTTCAGAAGCTTTACGAACATAACGCATCATCCAGCAGTTTTTACTTGAAAGTAAGTTCTCGCCATAACCAGCTCCACCTAAAGATGCATAATATGGCACAAATTTTTCAAGATTATACTGATCTTCACATTCTTTATCGCAGGTAGTTACATTAAGATCAAATTCCTTAGCATAACGGAAAACCATTTCAAGCCAGTTAATAGTTTCATACCATTTGCCAAAAGTCTTTTTTGCATCAAGTGTAAATACACTTGTAACAAAAGGTTTATCGCTTAAATATTCAGCGGCTTTAGACAAAGTTTCAACACGTTTCTGAACAAATACTTTTGCATCTGCAGCTACCTGTTTAGCAGCTACTTCTGCATCATAAATACAATTTTCTGAATCATCAAAACAACGGTTCCAGTATTTAAAACCTGTTGAATAACGAATACTGCCTTCTTCTTTGAAACAAGAAAGCTGTTCATCTGTCAATTCGAATCCAATATCTCTATTCTGATTCTTGTAAACCGTATTTTTGATAAATCCATCTTCATCAAAAAGTTCATAATCAAGCTGTTTATCCTGTGAAAAAATAACCAGGGAATTCTCAGTTCTTGAAGGATAGAAAATACCACTTGAAGGAATGTTTTCTGCAAACAAAACACTTCTACTATCAAGTATTGTATAAGTATAACCGTATGCTCTGATTAATTTTTCAACACCAGGGAAGTATCCAAAATCTGGAAGCCAGAAACCTTCTGGTACTGCTTCAAAATACTGCTTAAATGCATGCAAACCACACTCAATCTGAGCAGAAAGAACTTCTTTCATATCATAATAATGAGGCATGAATATATCAGTTCCACAAGTTCCAAGAAGTTCAATATAACCTTTTCGCATGTAATCTGCATAAAAACTAATAAGATTTTTCTGATATTTGTTTACAAAGTCATCCTGCAGTTTTTGGATTTCTTCAATTTCTTTTTTTACAATTGTTTTTACGGCTTCAGAAGAATTATTTCTTTCTAACTCTTTCTGACCTAAAGCAATCCGTTTTTCAAGGTATTCTACATAACTATTCTGATTATCTTCATCAGAAAGCATATTACACAAAACAGGTGGTAAAACAAGCCCAAAACGGCATGGAACATTTTCTGCTTCCAATTTTTCAATCATTCTCAATAATGGAATATATACATTAGAAATAGATTCATAAAAAGTATTGAGAATTGGAGCGTTTAATTTTTTATCTGCATCAGTATGACGTATAAAGTCCTGATTCGCTTTAATAACAAGATTCAAGTTTTTAATCATTCTTAATACCCTACTTATGAAAATAAATGTCTGTGGAATTTATACTGTTCTGTAAGTACTTTTCTAATTCCCGAAAGTTCAATAACTGGAGGAAACTGAGTTTCTGGATCAAACTGAACATTATTAACAAGTTCCGAACCATGAGGAATTGAAATAACCGAAGAAAAAGCCAGAACTTCACCTGCTCCAGGAGAAACAAGCAATAATTCCACTTTTATATATTTTTTACCGCTAGGAAGAAGAACATACTGTTCCTGCCCTTCTGTACTAGTTTGAATTTCAAATGCTTCTTCTGGTACTGGATCTTTAGGATCAGAAAGTGAACAAATGCGTAATTTTAAACTATTTTCAGGCTTTTCTTTTAATTTGGCCATATCTGTATCGCTAATATTCCAGAATACAAAAAGCCATGCAGGATTACGTAAAATACCTGTAATCTGAGTTTCATTATAATTACTCTGTAATGTAATTTCAGGAAGTTCATTGACTGTAGAATCAATTATCATTTCTTCGCTAAAAGAATCTGATTCTTCAGCCAGTTCAAGTAATTCAGCAATTAAAAATCGTCGATCCAAATCTTCTGGAACATCTACACCATAGTCATCTGCAAGTTTCACTAAATCGTGAAAAGAAAGTGTTTCAAGATATGAACGGGTAATTGTCTCTTCTCTCATAGACAAACATAATCTCGAAAAAAGAAACAAGTGTCAATTGATAATTTAATAAAAAAATGCAAAAAAATTGTAAAGTCGTATCAGCTTTCACCGATAATATAATTACTGGTAATAATTTTCGGGTGGGAAAAGACATCCAGACACCTGAGTGTTAGTATCCAATGTTTACTTATATAGAAAGCTGAAAAGTGTGTGAGACTTTTCAGCTTTTTTTTATTTCTTTTAACTTTTTTTAGCAAAATAATACTATATTTTTAATAATAATCTGCCGATATAAATAAAAGAGATATAGTATTTATGGAACAAATATCAGTTGAGACATTAAAACCGGGTCTTACCTTTACAGGGGACCTTTTATTAGACAATAATTATATTCTCTTACCTCAGACTGCAGAAATTACAGATGAATTAATTTCCCTTATTAAACAGTGGGGATTTGAAGAAATTCTTTGTGATGGCGGATTAAGTTTAGGTGGCGATATAGGTGTTTCTACTGCAAAAGAAGAAGACGAAGCTCCTAAAGAACGTATCTCTGAAAATGTAAAAAAAGTTTTCGAAAGTTCAAAAAATTCTGCTCTCGACAATAGCGACAAGTCTAGAATGGAAATGGTTCAGAATGTATTTGATGAATACATGAACTATATTGAATCTGTTTTCACTCATTACGTTACTCATAAAGAAATTGACCAGGAAGAACTTTCAGATTCTGTAAAAGAGCTTTGTGTGTTCATTAAGGAACATAGAAGATATATTCTCCGTGTAACAACAACTGTTGATCCAAACAAAAAGAATTTCCTTATCATTCACTCAATGAAGACAACAGTTATTGCCATTGCAATTGGTTTACAACTCCACCTGCCCCTTTCTAAAATGATTGAACTTGGTGTAACTTGTATCCTCCATGAAATAGGTATGTTGCGCCTTCCACCACAGTTATATATGTCTACAAAAAAATTAACTGCAAGTGAAAAAGCACAGATTTCGAAACATACTTTATTCGGTTATTCAATTATTAAAGAATGTAACTTCCCTCTTCCTATTCAGCTTGGTGTACTCGAACATCACGAAAAAGAAAACGGAAACGGATACCCACGAAAATTAACTGGCGATAAAATTTCAACACTTGCAAAGATTGTTTCAGTAGCCTGTACATACGAAGCTATTTCTTCTCCTCGTAGTTACAAGGAAGGTCGTACAACTTTCGATGCCTTACTTGAACTTATTCAGAATAAAGATCATTCATAT
The DNA here is from genome assembly GCA_045597485.1 of Treponema sp. Lineage (GTDB taxonomy): Bacteria > Spirochaetota > Spirochaetia > Treponematales > Treponemataceae > Treponema_D. The sequence continues at coordinate 28,479 of JAZLKI010000087.1, read as the reverse complement.
GACGACAGCGTTTTAAGAGGCCTTTTATATACAGTTTCCCTCTACCCAATTGGAACATACGTATATCTTACAACAAGAAAAGTTGCAGAAGTTATCGATTCAAACCCAGATAATCCAAAATGCCCAATTGTACAGTTACTTACCGAAAAAGAAGCAGACGGTTCTCCAAAAGTTGTAAGAACTGGCGAAAATAATATAAATATTCTTCGTATTCTTTCTAAACAAGAAAAGATGGACGTATTAAAGTTGATGTTAAGAAATTCACTTTCTCCTGAAGCAGAAAATCAGGACGGTGAAAATTTAGCAGAACTCGAAGAATTACCAGAAGAAGTTGACTTGGAAGTTCGTAAAACAGATTCAGTGGAATCAAAAGCTGTTTCTGGAAAACCAACAGCACCTCGTCCTATTACACCACAACCAGCGGCTCCTAAGCCTGTGGCACCAAAACCTGCAGCGCCTAAACCAGCAAGCATAACAGACGGTATAGAAGACGTTGATATTAGTATTTTCTCTTAATTAAAGAACATTCTTATTCTTTCGACATCATCATGAAATTTTTCATCTATTACAGGTGGATGTTCATTAAAATACAATATTTGTTCCATATCTTTTTGTGTACTAATTCCCCAGATAGGAACGACACTTTCATATTGATGTAAAAATCCAAATGCCAGAGGAATATTTTCTACTAATCCCCCACCAAGAGGCTGCATGGCAATAAAACCTACATCATGTTCTTCGCAAAGCTGAACAAGTTCTATTGTTTCTTCAGAAGAAAGCATACTAAAAGGAAATTGAATAGTTTCGTATAAATCAGAAAGGACTGCTTTTTTTGCTGTTTCAAAATTGGTTGTAACAATACCAAAATGATTAATTTTTTTCTGTTTTTTTAGATTAAGTAAAGTTTCGTAAATATTATCTGCTCCACCTGCTACAGGAAGAAATACTTCTGTTTCAAGCTGGTATAAATCTACTGTGTCACAATGAAGAGTCATAAGACTAGTTTCAAGGTCATTTTTTATTTCAGAAGCAGTTTTTGCAGATGTAGAAGTAGATAGAAAAACATTACCGCGTATATCATATAAGGCATCACCTAAAAGTTTTTCACTTTCTGGAGTTCGTCTTGATGTATCGAAAAAATTAATTCCCGAATCATAGGCCTTACGAACAAGCATAGCAGCTTCTTCATCATTTTCTGCATCTTTTAATCGCATGGCGCCAAAAGCTACTCGAGAAATTAAAAGATTTGTACGTCCAAGTCGAATGTACTCCATAGGAAAATACCTCAAAAAAACAACCGCAGATAGACAATATAAGTCCACCTGCGGTTTATTAATACTATCTGTCAGTTCTTACAACTGGTTTGTAGTTTTTAATTGCTTTCTGGATAAAGAATACTAAATCATCCAAAGCAACGCGTTCCTGTTCCATAGAATCACGGAAACGAACAGTTACAGTTCCGAACAAATCGTTCTTTGAACCATCTTCTTTTGTTTCCTGAATTGTATCGTAGTCAACAGTTACACAGAATGGAGTACCAACTTCATCTTGACGGCGGTAACGTTTACCAACTGTACCAGAAACATCATAGTCAGTCTGGAAATCTTCTTTAAGAAGATGCTGGATTTCCTTAGCTTTTTCTGCAAGACCGTCTTTCTTCATCAATGGAAGGACTGCAACTGTAATAGGTGCAAGACGTGGATCCAAGTGAAGAACTGTTCTGTAGTCTTCTTTTCCTTCTTCTGTAGAAACATTCTGTTCTTCGTATGCTTCACAAAGGAACATTAAGAAGTTACGGTTCAAACCAGCTGAAGTTTCAACTACATATGGTACATATTTCTTGTTTCCATCTTCCTGATCGATATAAGACATATCTTTCTTTGAATACTGCTGGTGCTGAGACAAGTCGAAGTCTGTTCTTGAGTGAATACCTTCAATTTCTTCAAAACCAATTGGGAAGTTGTATGTAATATCGTAAGCATCTTTAGCATAGTGAGCCAATTTATCGTGATGATGCCACTTAAGCTGTTTTTCAGGAATACCATATTTCAAATAGAACTGCCAGCGGTCTTTTCTCCAGCGGTCAAATACTTCGTCTTCTGTTCCTGGTTTACAGAAATATTCCATTTCCATCTGTTCAAATTCTGCAGTACGGAAAATAAAGTTCTTGAAGATGATTTCGTTACGGAAAGATTTACCAACCTGAGCAACACCAAAAGGAACTTTCATACGGTTTGACTGAACAATGTTCTTGAAGTCTGTGAAAATACCCTGACATGTTTCTGGGCGAAGGTAAATAAGGTGTGATTCATCAGCAATTGGACCCTGGTATGTTTTGAACATAAGGTTAAATTCACGAACTGCTGTATATTTCTTTTCTTTGCTGCCACAAACTGGACAGTTAATGTTAGCTTTAATATAAGCTTCCATTTCTTCATGAGTCATTGTATCAACTGGTTTTCCAGGATCTTTATCTGGATTAGCAGCAACAAAGTCTTCAATCATTTTATCTGCACGATGACGAGCCTGACATTCAAGACAGTCAATCATTGGATCAGAGAAGTGATCAGCATGACCTGATGCTTTCCAAGTTGTGTGATGCTGGAAGATTGCAGAATCAAGACCTACTACATCGTCATGAAGCTGTGTCATGTAATGCCACCATTCGTTCTGAATGTTTCTCTTGAATTCAACTCCTAAAGGACCATAGTCCCAAGCGCCTGCCTGGCCACCATAGATTTCTGAAGCCTGATAAACAAATCCTCGTCTTTTACAAAGACTGATGATTTTGTCCAATGTACACGCATGTGTATCGTTTGTATTTGCCATTTTTTTCTCCTTTACGACCCTGGCGTGAGCCGTTTGATATAATTTTAAAGTGTTAATAAATTACCATAAAAAAAGAGAGTTTTCAATCTTGGAAAGATATAGAAATTCTATTTAGAGTCTGTTGATTCAGCATCAGCTTCTGGGTTTTCAGGTTCTTTATTATCTGTTTCAGGAATATCTTCTGTTTTCTCTGAATCTTCATTCTGACTATTATCTTCTTTATTTTCAGATGCTTCTGCTTCAGCTTTATCTTCGGCTTTATCTTCAGAATTATTCTCATCTTCTATTTCTTCTGCATCATCAACTTCTTCTTCCCCATCAATTCTAGGGCGAATACTATAATCAGTCATATCACGGACAATATTTTCAAGAACTATACGATGTCGTAATTCCAATGTATCATAAATAAAATCATGTATCTTTTTCTTAACAGCCGGTGAAGTTTCTGGATGAAGCATTGCTACTACCAAACAGCTATCATTTACTATGCTTGTTTTTAATACAACAATTGTACATACAAAAGAAAAGCGTTTCATTGTAATAGAAACATTTGCAATAACTCTTCCTTTTGTAAAAATAGAGGCCATTTTTACTGGAACTGTAGCGGCAAATCCTAATTCACTTATATCAACTAACCTAAAAGAATAAAGAGTTGTTCCATTTGTAAAGTAACCATTTACATCTTTGTTATCTGCTAATTCAAGACGGATGCATTTACGTACACCTTTTGCACCATTTAGTTCAAGAATACCTTCAATATTAGATGCAGAAGTTTCCATATTTTTTTCAAGCATTACAAAGCCACCAGGCAATTTAAGATTCAATAAAAATCTTTCCTGCTCTTTTGGTTTTGCTTTAAGTGAAATAACGCCTAAAAAAATAGATTTTAATTCAGGGTCGTATTCAAAAGATTTTATAAAATTGTACCAGGCATCTAAAGACAACTCATCATCAATAAAAATAAAGCAGATGGCATTTTCATGAGCACGTAATATAGGCTTTGCACAATTACATTCACGAATTACATACACTTCATAATCTTTATTCTTTAAAACTGGAATAATGGAATTTTCTACAGAAAGAGGTGGATTAAGAAAAAAAACTTGGCGCCCAAACATAGGGTTCTCTCGGTATTCCATATTACTCCTTAATATATATTACTAGTGTATCACGTAATTAATATCACGCAAGAATTTTTCTAATTCTTTCTTCTGGACATTGTTCAAAAAAATCTTTTATTGTAGAACGCAAAGTTTCATTGTCTGAAGCATTAAGAAACTGGGTCTGGGCATAATGAGCAAATTTAAAATTTTCTGCATAGTAAGCAAAAAAACGTTGCAAACGAGTTTTCCAGAATTCCTTTGGCTGATATTTTTCAATATTATCTATATATGAATATGCCAGTTGTTCCATATCTATTTCTAAAGATTTTGAACCGCTTTCTGAACCTTCTAACGCCGTTTTTAAATCTGCAAAAATCCATGGTTTTTGAACGCTTGCACGACTTATCATTACGCCATCTACAGAAGGAGCTTTTACAACTGCATTATCAAATGAATTTTTATCTTTTACATTACCATTAAGATAAACCTGCACTCCCCTTGCATGCATTCTCTGAGCCAATTTTTCACAATATTCATAACGGGCAGGCCGACTTAATTTTTCTTTTTTAGTACGAGGATGAAGAGTTAAAAGTTCAGCTCCACAATCTGCAAGCATATCTGCAAATGCAAAAAAAATTTCATCTTTAAAATTATCATCACCTAAACGCATTTTTACGCTAAAACGTTTATGCTCCCCAGACATGGCATTGTAATCTTTTATTACCTTATTAACAGCCATAACCATTTCTTTAGTTTCTTCAACAGGCTTAAGCATCCAGGCAATTCCAGCACCGTATCTGTAAATATCTGGAGCAGAACACCCCATATTCACATCAATGCCAATTCCAGGCAGTTTTACTAGAACTTTAGCCGCCTCTTCCATATGTTCAGCAGTTCTTCCTGTTAACTGCCACACAACTTTTTCTGGTACAGGAGTAGGATCTATATAATATTTTTCAAAAGGACCACCAGTTAATAAAGTTCCGGCATTTATCATTTCGGTAAAATACTCATCGCACCCGCCAAATTGCTCTACCATAATTCTAAAAGCAGGATGTGAAATTGTTGCCATTGGTCCACAAATAAGTTTCATAACAACAGTATAACAAAAAACAATTGAAATATCATAGAATTCGTATTATCGTAAATATAATAAAGATTAAAAAACGTCAGGAGATTTTAATATGTTCAATAGAAGACAATATAAACGTTTTGCTAAAACTCAGTTGAAAAACCGCTGGGGTGTTCCTGTTTTAACAACTTTTATCGTTTGTATTATTTCATTTATTTTTGATATTCCAGATACTGTTCGACTTTTTACCAGTCAGGATTTCTGGGATCTGGCAAATTACAGTGGAACAAGCTATTCAGAAATTATGAACTTGTACAACAATGTTTCTGCAAGTTCGACATCTTACATAACTACTATTATTCAGGTTATTGTAAGTGCAATTCTTGATGTTGCAACAATAAACATATACTTAAAAATGTCTCGTTCTCCAGAGCCAGTTTCATTCAAAAACTTTATTGAAGGCTTAAATAACTGGGCAAGAGCTTTATTAGGTGCTTTATGGCAGTATTTATGGCTTTTCATTTGGTTCATGCTGTTTATTATTCCTGGAATAGTTAAATCGTATGCATATTCCCAGATGTTCTTTATTATTGCTGAATATAAAGACGTGTCTGTAACAAAAGCTATGCGAATAAGTATGGTAATTACAAAAGGTCATAAATGGGATCTTTTTGTTATGGAATTGAGTTTTATTGGCTGGGGATTACTTTGCTGTTTATCTTGTGGAATTGGATTCCTCTGGCTTGCGCCATATGTAAACATGACAAAAACAAATGCATATCACGCTATGTTAAAAGAAGCTTTAGAATCTGGAAAAATTACACCAGAAGATTTAACAGAATAGATTTACGGAGACTGGAATGAAAAATAAATTTAATTCAGGATTACTTGTCTTAATCTTATTAGTAGTTTTTGGTATTGGGTATAGTATTTTTAAGATTGCAAAAAGTCCAGCCGCAAGCATAAAGAATGCTCAGCGTGTCAGTATTGAAAATACATTTAACTATGATCCAGTAGCTGCGAAATCTTATAAAAATAAGTTTATTGCCGCACTTTACATTGAAGGAACTATTCAGGAATCAAATTATACTTACGATCAGGCATGGCTCCTTTCTACAATCAATAACCTGAAGAACAATAAAAACAATTCTGGTCTTGCAATTTTTATAAATTCTCCTGGTGGGGCTGTTTACCAGGCAGACGAAGTATATATTGCATTACAAGATTATAAGGCAGCTACAGGACGTCCTATTTATGTTTACCAAGGTTCAATGGCAGCTTCTGGCGGTTATTACATTTCTTGTGCTGCTACAGAAATTTATGCAAACCGAAATACATTAACTGGCTGTATTGGTGTAATTATGGGTACAGCTTATGATCTTACAGGTCTTTTTGAAGAATTAGGTATTGAATCTACAACTGTTCATTCAGGCCGCAATAAAAACATGATGAATTATAATGAGCCATTCAATGAAGAACAGCAGGCAATTATGCAGTCAATTTGTGATGAATGTTATGAACAGTTTGTAAGTATTGTCGCTAATTCAAGACATATTCCTTACGACAAAGCTGTAGAACTTTCAGATGGAAGATTGTATACCGCAAAACAGGCTTTAGAAAATGATTTAATAGACCACATAGACAGCTGGCCTCATATGCTGGAAGATTTAGCAAAGAAACTAGAAATGCCAGGTATAAAAGTTATTACATACAAAAAGGAAAAAAGAAGAACTTCTATGTTGGATTTAATTTCAGGAAAAGCAAATGATTTATCTACATCTGCTGTTTCTGCAAAACTTGGACTTCCACAGCGCGTTATAGAAGATATGAACAATAATTCTATGATGCCTATGTATTTAGCAACTGGTTACTAATCTATAAACACCAGCTTTTTTGCCGTTTACCAGTGTGTGAACGGCATCTTCTATTACTAAATTAAATTCTTTTGCAACTGTTTCAAGTTCTTCCTTACGGGCAGTAAGAATTATCATTTTTCCACCATCTTTCAAAATACGCAAAAGAGATTTAAACATTCTTCTATAAAAATCTGCAATATCACCAATATCTTCGTAATAACCCCATGGTGGATCAGTAATTACTCTATCGGCAGACTTATCTGCAATATGAGAAAGGTCCATAGCATCAGCAGAACGAACATCAATATTTTCATTTTGAAGCTGTTTTCTTTCACTTACCATTTTTATTTTTTCATCATCTATATCACTTACATAGAATTTTGAAAATCTAAATTTTTTAGCAATCTGAACTGGAATAGAACCATAACCACAAAAAGGTTCTACAATAACAGGCTCAACAATCTTTTCATTTATTCCTGCAAAGCAACAAATAAGGTAAGCGATTTCAGGGCGAAGTTCACCTTTATTAAGATTTTTTTCTGTAAACTCGCGCTTCGAAATTAACTGTCCACAAAAGGCAAAACCCTCACGTCGAATAGAATACCAGATTTCTGTACTTGGACTTAATCTGTCTAACTGCAATTTAGAATTAGACAAAACAGTTTCTTCTGCACGACGGGCAATATTTTTATCTACCTTCGAAAATTGATTTTCCTGTACAAAACGAACCCGGAATGTGCCTTTGTTTATAAGGTAATATTTTTTTTCAGAACTAACAGCACCAACAAGGGAAGGAAAATTAAGTCCCTTCCCTTTCATAGTTTTCAAAACAAAAAAAGTATTATTGAAATAGATGATTTTATCTAAATCCCGGGAATTTCCTGAATATGAAAAATGAACTAAGCCATCAAAAAGATTCAGAATCTTTATTCCATTGAGACGTTTAGGTAAGTCATTTTCAACAACAGATTGAAAACCTGTAATAAAAGAAGCAACAAATTCTGCCATATAGAAAATATACAACTATGCGAATAAAAAAAATAGTAGGATTAATTCGAAAGATAGGAACCACAGATTAAGGGGATTTAGGGGATTATTTTTTAGAAAAGCGGAGCAGAAATCGACTTGATTTTGGTTCTGGGCGATAGTGCCACGGACAACGCGGTAGAGAATCTACAGAGCGAAGCCTATTTAATTGGAAATCCGTTAAGAAAAATTACGAACACTTGGAGTAATTTTTTAGGATTATCCAATTATTAGATATCACATTCTGCGGGAGCATTTTCTAAAAATAAATTATAGAGATGTTACTAATATGTAGATTCAATATTATTATTTAAACCTACACTTATATTATTTAATAATTTAATAAAAAGTTGTATTATACTGTTATGATTTGTTGGAAATGCAAAAAAGAAATTGTTGTTGAAAGTGTTTTTAGAACTTCTGAATGTCCTTTGTGTCATGCAGATTTGCATGTTTGTAAAAGTTGTAGATTTTATTCCTCTGGTTCTCATAACGAATGTAAAGAAACTTCAGCTGAATTTGTATCTGACAAAGAAAAGTCTAACTTCTGTGATTATTTCAGCGTTTCATCAAAAATTGAGGGAACAGCTTCTAATGATAAGGCTGCAGCAGCTAAAAATGCCTTTAATGCATTATTTGGTGACTAATATATGGTAGATTTTGCATTTATTGATTCTGGTACTGGAGGAATTCCTTATCTTCTTCATATGATGGAAGTGTGTCCAGAGGCTAACTGCGTTTATGTAGGTGATACTGCAAATTTTCCTTACGGTGAAAAATCTCATGTGCAGATTGTTAAAGCTGTTCTTTCCTGTGTAGAAAAAATTATTAACAAATTTAATCCTTCAATCATTGTGCTGGCCTGCAATACTATGAGTGTAAATACTCTTGATGTCCTAAGGGAAGTTTATCCTGACCATCAGTTTGTAGGAACTGTTCCTGCCATTAAACTTGCAGCTTCAATTTCCAAAAAAAAGGCTATTGGCTTACTTGCAACTAAAGCTACTGTTGATAGCCCTTACAATATGGATTTGAAAAATCATTTTGCTGCTGATTGCAGAATGGAACTTAGAGCAGATCCGGAACTTATTTCTTTTATAGAACATAAATCTTTTATTGCAACTGAAGAAGAAAGGGTAGCTGCCTGTAAACCTGCAGTGGAGTTTTTCCGGGAAAAGGGCTGCGATGCCATCATTCTTGGGTGTACACATTTTTTGAATGTAAAAGATGAAATGCAGAAAATTTGTGGCGATGAAATTACTGTTGTTGACTCTGTTGAAGGGGTTATAAAAAGGGCGATAAGTTTAAACGGGGGCGTTACGGGGGTGTCCCCTGTTAGAAGGGGTGGCGAGCAACGTAGTGTGAGCCAGGGGAAGGCTTTCCCCTCCATATTTATTACTGGATTCAATGACAAAAAAGATGAAAAAGAGTATGATGTACTTTGTAAACGCTACAAATTAAATTTTGGTGGAAATTTATAATATATATAAGAGGATTTTATGAAAAAGATTATTTCTGGAAAAGTTCGTGAAGTTTATGACTTGGAAGACGGACGCATGGTAATTGTTACAACAGACCGCATTTCTGCATTTGATGTAATTCTTCCTACAATGATTACAGATAAAGGTAAGGTTTTGAATGCACTTGCTAATTTCTGGTTTGATTACACTGGTGACATTGTAAAAAATCATATGATTTCTACAAACTTGAAAGATATGCCAGCTGAATTCCAGAAGCCTGAATTTGAAGGCCGTACAATTCTCGTAAAAAAACTTAAGATGATTCCTTATGAAGTAATTGTTCGCGGTTATATGTTTGGTTCTATGTATGATGCTTATAAAAAAGGTGAACCATTCCTTGGTCACAAATTTGACAAAGAATACAAACAGGCTGAAAAGCTTGCAGAACCAATTGTAACTCCATCTACAAAAGCTGCTGAAGGTCATGATATTAACGTAACTTTGCAGTATATGAAAGATGATCTTGGTGAAGAACTTGGAACTAAGATTGAACAGGCTGCTTTGGCAATTTACAAAAAATGCTATGACCACGCTTACAAAAATGGAATTATTATTGCTGATACAAAATTCGAATTTGGTTTGGATGAAAATGGCGATTTAGTTCTTGGTGATGAAGTTCTTACTCCAGACAGCTCACGTTTCTGGGATTTGTCTAAATATGAAGTAGGTGGAAGTCCAGCTTCTTACGACAAACAGTTTGTTCGTGACTGGCTTAAAGACAATGGCCTTGCTGGAGATCCTAATATTAAGTCTATTCCTGATGAAGTTGTTGCAAAAACATCTGCTATTTATAAGGAATGTCAGACAAAAATTTGTCACAACTAATTATTTTTTATAAATGAATGAACGGGTAGGGAATTTACAAAAATTTCCTACCCCTTATTTTTTTAACTTTCGATACATAAAATTTCTAACTTTTTACAGAAAATTTCCAACTTTTAGACGATTTACTGTTATTTTTGTTAAAAATTCCAAAAAAATTCAAATTAAATTCCTAAAACTTTGCATTCAATTCGACTTGTTTCCCTTATATATTTATACTCGTAAGACATCTATAGGAGGAAAAAGTAGATGAAAAAATTATTAGTTATGGCTGTTGCACTCTTGTGTGCTGCTAGCTTATTTGCTGCTCCAAAAGCAAAAAAATCAAAGAAAGCTGCTGCTAGCTCAATTAAAATCGGTATTATTAACAATCCACCAAGTGAATCTGGATACCGTGCTGCTAACGTTGCAGATATGGAAAAAGTATTCTCTAAAGCTAATGGATATGAAGTTAAAACATATTACAGCTTGAAGAATGATGAACAGCTTAATGCTGCTTCACAGTTCATTACAGAAGGTGTAGACTACATTCTTCTTTCAGCTGCTGCTACAGACGGTTGGGAATCAGTTTTGAAAAATGCTAAAAAAGCTGGAATTAAAGTATTCTTGTTTGACCGTATGATCAACGTTTCAGAAGATCTTTATGAATCTGCTGTTGTATCTGACATGGCTAACCAGGGTGATACAGCTGTTGCTTGGTTGAAAGCACAGAATCTTAAAGAATACAATGTAATCCATATCCAGGGTGCTATGGGTTCTGACGCTCAGATTGGTCGTACAAAAGCTCTTGATGCTGAATTCGCTGCAGGAAAAATGAAGAAAGTTGTTCAGCAGACAGCTACATGGGACGAAGCTGAAGCTAAGAAAATTGTTGAATCTGTAATCAACTCAAAAGCTAAGTTCAACGTAATTTATGCTGAAAATGATGGTATGGCTAAAGGTGCAGTTGCTGCTCTTGATGAAGCTGGTATCACACACGGTGTTGGTAAAGATGTAATTGTTATGGGATTTGACTGTAACAAATGGGCTCTCCGTGAACTTAAAGCAGGAAACTGGAACTATGATGGACAGTGTTCTCCATTCCAGGCTACTGTAATTGAAAACATGATCAAAACTGGTAAAGTACCTTCTAAGAAAGTAATTTCTGAAGAAAAAGGTTTTGATGCAACAAAAATCACAGATGCTGACATCAACACATACGGTCTTGGTGACTAATTCATAAGACTTTGGATGCGGTGTAAAATATGTTATCCATGTTTTGCACCGCTTTTTTTTTGCTAAAAAGGTTGTAATTAATTATGGAAAATAATGTTGTTTTAACCATGCGTGGAATTTACAAAGAGTTCCCTGGGGTAAAAGCTCTTCAGAATGTAGACTTTACTCTCCGTAAGGGCGAAGTTCATGCGCTGATGGGTGAAAACGGGGCTGGTAAATCAACTCTTGTAAAATGTTTGACTGGTGTATATGAAAAAGATTCTGGTGAAATAAGAATTGAAGGAAAAGATGAACCAGTATCTATTCGTTCTCCACAGGATGCACAGAATTTGGGTATAAGTACTGTATATCAGGAAATTACTCTTTGTCCAAATTTGACTGTTGCAGAAAACATGTTCATTGGACGTGGAAACTATAAATTTATTAATTGGAAAGCTCAGGAAAAGAGAGCTGATGAAATCTTACAGAAATTAAACATCCCTGCAAAAGCAGCTCAGCAGTTGGGAACATGTTCTCTTGCTGTTCAGCAGATGGTTGCTATTGCTCGTGCAGTTGATATGGACTGTAAAGTTCTTATCTTGGATGAACCAACATCTTCTTTGGATGAACGAGAAGTTGCGCTTTTGTTTACTTTAATGCGTGATCTTAAATCTCGTGGTGTTGGAATTATCTTTATTACACACTTCCTTGATCAAGTATATGAAATTTGTGACAGAATCACTGTTCTTCGTAATGGTGAGCTTGTTGGCGAATATGAAATAAAAGATATGCCACAGGTAGAACTTATTTCTGCCATGTTGGGTAAAGCTATTGACGATATTTCACGTTTACGTGAAGAAAGAGGTAAGTACTCTGGAAAAGTTGATGTTGTTTATGAAGCAGAAGGGCTTTCTAGTGTAGAAGGCGTAAAACCTTTTGACTTTGTAATTAACAAAGGTGAAGTAAATGGATTTACAGGACTTTTGGGTTCTGGTCGTTCTGAAAGTGTTCGTGCAATCTTTGCTGCAGACCGTGTTACTGGCGGTAAAGTAAAGATGAATGGAAAAGATGTTAAAATCAATAAACCAAAAGATGCTATGCAGAATGGTATTGGTTATCTTCCAGAAGATCGTAAAGGTGACGGAATTATTCAGGACCTTTCTGTACGTGACAACTTGATTCTTGCTCAGCAGGTATTAAAAGGTTTCTGGCATCCATTCAAGAAATCGGAAGCAATAAAAATTGCAGATGAATATATTAAACTTCTTCAGGTAAAAACTGCTTCTCAGGAAACTCCAATCAAATCACTTTCGGGTGGTAACCAGCAGAAGGTTATTCTTGCACGCTGGCTTTTGACACATCCACAGTATTTGATTCTTGATGAACCAACTCGTGGTATTGACGTAGGTACAAAAACAGAAATTCAGAAGCAGGTATTGAAACTTTCTAAAGAAGGTGTTGCCGTAACATTCATTTCTTCTGAAATTCAGGAAATGTTGAACGTGTGTACTAGACTTATCGTTATGAAAGATAGAAACCTTGTAGGCGAATTAAAAGATGAAATGCTTACTCAGGATTGTATTATGAAAACAATTGCAGGAGGAAAATAAGATGAGCGAAAATAATACATTTGTTAATAAACTTAAAAAATTAGCTTCATCTCAGTTAATTATTCCTATTATTGCTTTATTAATTCTTGTAATTTTCAATTTGATTAGAGATCCTAGTTTCTTTTCAATTGGAATTAGAACAAATAATTTAGGAAATAAAGTTCTTACAGGTAACTTAATCAGTATTTTGAATAGTGCTTCAGAACTTGTTATTCTTGCTATTGGTATGACATTGGTTACATCGGCAACTAAAGGTCAGGATATTTCGGTTGGTGCTTGTGCTGCTATTGCAGGTTCCGTATTTGTAAAGATTCTTAGAGCTAATGCTATTACAGTTCCATTAATTTTGTTTGCAGTATTAGTTGCTGCTTGTGTTGCTGTAATTTTCTGTTTGTTCAATGGTTTGCTTATTGCTAAATTCAATATTCAGCCAATGATTGCTTCTTTGATTCTTTATACAGCAGGACGTCCAATTGCTTACTGGATTAACGGTGGTGCTACACCAAACGTTGAAAGTAATCTTTTAGGATACTTGGGAGGATTCATTCCTGGCATTGCAATTCCTAGCCCAATCTTAATCGTTATTCTTTTTGTTGTACTTGTTATTCTTCTTTTGAAATATACAACTCTTGGTCTTTATATTCAGGCTGTTGGTATTAATGAAAGAGCTGCAAAACAGAATGGTATTAACCCTGTATTTATGAAACTTTTAGTTTTCGTAATTCTTGGTGTTTGTGTTGCTTTGGCAGGTTCTATGAACGTTTGTCGTATTGGTCTTATCAACCATGAAAAAATCCTTTTGGATATTGAAATGGATGCAATCCTTGCAGTTGCTATTGGTGGTAACTCACTTGGTGGTGGTAAGTTCAAACTTTCAGGTTCTATTCTTGGTGCTTACATTATTCAGGCCTTAACAACAACATTATATGCTATGAAGGTTTCTTCTACTGATATTAAAGCTTACAAAGCTGTTGTAATCATTATTATCGTAGTTGTTGGTTCACCTGTAGTAAAAGAAAACTTGGGTAAACTTTTCAAATCTATTTCTGCTAAGTCTGCAAAAACTGTAAAAGTGGAGGCTAACTAATATGAACTTTATTAATAAAATTAAAAGCTTCTTTGCAAAGAAGTTTAAGCAGCCTATTTCTAATACAGCATTGCTTTTGACAATTACAATTTGTACTTTCGTTGCAATGTATGTATTTGCTATGATTGTATGGGGCGGTGGATTTTTAAATCCTCAGCAGTTCTTTAATATTTTCAACAATAATGCTTACTTAATCATTATTTCTTGTGGACTTACACTTGTAATGATTTCTGGTGGTATTGATATTTCTGTAGGTGGTCAGATTGCTCTTATTACAATGACAACTGTATGTTACCTTGAAAATAAAGGTGGAAGCGTATTTGGTGCTCTTGTAATATCTCTTGCAATTGGTCTTGCTTTTGGTATTATTCAGGGATTCTTTGTTTCATACCTTAAGATTCAGCCATTTATTGTAACTCTTGCAGGTATGTTCTTTGCAAAAGGTATGACAACAATTGTTAGTGTAAACCCAGTTACTGTAAAAGCTAATGAATTCTTCAATACTTTGAAAGATTTCTATATCAATATTCCAGGTGTTGGTCACTATGCTCGTAATGGAAACTTTATCAACTCTTATGTAGAAATTGGTGCCATTGTTTCAATTTTAGTTGTAATTGTAATGTGGGCTATTTTGAAATGGACACGTGTTGGTAGAAACTTCTATGCAATTGGTGGAAACTCAGAAAGTGCTTTAATGCTTGGTATTAATGTTCAGCGAACAAGATTTATGGCATACGTTATCTGTGGTCTTTTAGCTGGTATTGCAGGTTTCGTTTACTTACTCCACACTGGCGCTGGTAACGCATCAAATGCCGATGGTGCAGAAATGGAAGCTATTGCTTCTTCAATCATTGGTGGTACATTGCTTACTGGTGGTGTAGGAAGCGTAATTGGTTCTTTGTTTGGTGCTATGTCACTTAAGACAATCAATACAATTGTAATTGCTTCTGGATTGACTCAGCCATGGTGGCAGAAAATTACTACTGGATTAATGCTTTGTTTCTTCATCTTGCTTCAGAGTGTAATTCTTTCGGCTAGAAAGAAAAAGTTAGGTGCAGCGGCAGCTTAATTATTTTTTTCATAAACTTCCTTTAAATTCACGGGGCGAAAGTCCCGTGTTTTTTTTGAAGATATAGCTGAAGTAGTGTGGGTCGCTGAATCCACATTCGTATGCTATATCGTATCCCTTCATATCAGTTTCTTTCATTAAGCGTTTCGCGTTTTCAATTCTGACATTTGTAAGATATTCAATAAAGGTTGTTTTACATTCTTGCGAGAAGATTGTACTAAAATGGTTTGGACTAAGACAAACTACATCGGCTACAGTTGTAAGAGTTGTATTCTGATCGGCATAATTTTCATCAATATATTTTTTTGCTTTGAGAATTACATCTCCATATTTGCCGGTAATTTTTGAGTCACGATATTCGAGAGCAAAAGTTAATATTGCTTCAAGTTCATGAATAAATTGATTTTCATTCTGAACTGCAGAATCTATATAGTTTCTCTGAAGAATTTCAGGCTTAATTTCTTTAATATTTCCGCCAAGATTTTCTATAAGTTTAGACACTGCGAAAATTAAATCGGCCAGCAGGTAAGATGCAAAAAATTGGAATTGTCCCGGGTTACTGTTAATAAGATTTATAGATTCTTCGATTATTACTGAAATATCATTTTTTACGGCATATTTTAAACGTTCAACCATTGGGTCGCTTTCTCGTAATTCAAGAAGGCCAGAACTGTCAATTTGAATGTCGTCGCTGCTGATAATTCTGTTCTGATTATCAAGATTTTTAAGTTCTATAATCTTTTTTGCATCTTCATAGGATTCTGAAACTGACGCAAGATGTTCAACGGTTTTTCCAATAGCGGTGATTACTGTACAATCATCATCCTGAGTAACTATATGTTCTATTGTTTCTGCAATTCGGTATACATTTTCTTCAAGTTCCTCTTGAGCACTGCCTTTGCAAATACATACAAGCCAATTAGTATGATGAAAGAATGTATTAGTTTGCTCCCAGGATGTTGAATAAGAATTAATTAAAGAACAGGCCTTTTCCTGATTTTGTGAATTTCCACTTTTACTTTCAATTTTGCTTATAAGAATCTTGTAATAGCGGGAAATAAGATCTATTCCAAGTTCCTGGCTCTTTTGAACGGCTGTACTCATATTAACAGACTGATGAACTAGGTTATTTAGAAATTCCTTTTGAATAAGTTTTTCAGAAGATTTTAGTTCTTCTTTCATTCTGGAAATATCAGAAAGCTGTTTACGTTCTTTGTCAATTTGTAGGGCAGCCTTTTTAAGGGCATTAATTACTTCTTCTGAAGTAAAAGGCTTTAATAAATAATCTTCAATTCCAATAGAAATTGCTTTTTTTGCATAATCAAATTCGTCGTGACCCGAAAGAATAATTATTTTTATCCAAGGCTGAGTTTTTTTTATGGCTGCGGCTAACTGAAGTCCATCCATAAATGGCATTTTTATATCTGTGATTAAAATATCTGGCTTAAGTTCATGAATCATAGAAAGTGCAATTTCACCGTCTGTAGCTTCGCCTGCAAATGTAAAACCGGAACTTTCCCAATCTATTTTTGTGCGAATACCTTCAAGAACAATTGGTTCATCATCAACTAAAAATACGCTATACATTTTCGTCTCCAATTATACATGGAATTTCAAAAGAAATTGTACTTCCTTTACCTTGTTCAGATTTTATAACTAAGCCGGTAGTTTTGTCACCATAATAAAGCTTTAATTTTTTATTAACATTGTAAATACCGTATACAGATGTTAATTTTTCTGCATCTGTAGCGCTGGCATTTAATTCATTCATAACTTCAACAAGTCGTTCCTGAGTAAAGCCGGCTCCGTCATCGGTTACTGTAAAGATAATGGATTCCTTTTTTTCATCCTTAAAAGAAACCTGCACATTCAAATGACCACGGCCACGTTTATTTTTAATTCCATGGTAAATGGCGTTTTCAACTAAAGGCTGCAGACATAATTTTATGATTTTAAAATTCATTAAATCTTCGTCAGCCTGAATTTCGTAATTTAAAATATCTGCGTAACGGATTTTTTGAATGGTAAGGTAATTTTTAATGTGGTCAAGTTCCTGCTGAATTGTAATCCATTCGTGGCCACGGCTAAGGGAAATTCTAAGGAATTCTGAAAATGCCTTTGTAATTTTAACAACCATTTCTGTATCTTCCTGTTCTGCAAGCCAGATAATTGTATCAAAAGTGTTGTACAAAAAGTGTGGAGTAATCTGCGCCTGCAAAGCTTTCATTTCCGCCTTCTGAAAGTTTTTTTGTTCTTCAATATTAGTTTTAATTAATACGTCAATTTGTTCTGCCATAAGGTTCATGTTATTGGCAAGAGGAATAAGTTCTTCAACTCCAGGCTCACTAGTTCTTGCTGTAAGATTTCCCTGGGCAATTTCTGTGGACATGTGGCGCATATCATTCAACGGGTTTTGAATTGACGAAGAGAAGTTTATATATCCGTTTAATGCAAACACAAAGGAAAGCAGAATAATTATAATTTGAAGGATTGTAAGGGTGATTGTTGAATTTTTAATGGAATCGTTGGTGATATTTGCAGTGTTAATTTCAGAAAGAATAAAATCGTGCATAATATCAGAGAAAAGGGCAGAAATAGTACGAATTTCATCAAGGGAAATTTCGTTTGTTGTAACAGAACTTCCTTTTTCCATCTGATCCTGGAGAATCTGAATGTTTCTTGAAAGAGTAGTACAAGTTCTAAACGCAACTTCAAGTTTTTCCTGGTTATCTTTGTTTTTAGAACGCTCCTGCATATCTGCAATGCCCTTAAAAATCTGGCGAATCATGTAATACTGTTCACCATCATTAAAGTTCTTTTTACCGCAGACAATGTTCCATAATTCATTTGGAATGTCATCTCTTGCAATCTGATTTATTCTATTTGCTGTACTTACATTGCTAATAATATCGTCATACTGGCGGGTATGAATTTGAAGGGCGACAATTGAATAAATTGTAGGAATAATCATAATTCCAATAAGAAAAAAGTAAGAAAATTGCAGTGCTTTTCTAAGACTTCGAATTCTAAATTTCTTTTTCATATTATTAGTATCCGCGTGGTGTGTAGAGAGAGAAATCGTCATTTTCTGTAAAAACGGTTTCTTGCATATATGTAACTCGAGGAATTGGTTTTCCAGAAGCAATATCTTGTACAAGTCCCATTAAAGTAGAACCTAAATTAGGATTGCATTCTACAACGCAATTTAATTTTCCATTTACAAGGGCATCGATAGATTTTTGTTCAGCGTCGATGGAAATAATAATTGTATCTTTGTAATTAATATTGTAAGCATCAAGAACTTCAAGAAGGCCTAAAGTCATAGAGTCGTTGTGGGAATAAATAACATCAATTTTTTTACCATTAATGTTAAGACCTTTATTTTCTGTAACAATGCGTGTCATAATCTCTTTTCCACGGGAACGCAAAAAGTCTCCATCTTCAGAATGAATAATTTCAAATTTTGGATCGTTTTGAATAACGTTACGGAAACCATTAGCTCTATTAATTACTACCGAAGAATTTTCGGTTCCAGAGAATTCAAGAATATTTATTTTATCTTTACGAATATTTTTACATTTATTTACAAGGAATTTACCTGCATTGCGACCTTCTTCAAAACCATTTTCGCCAAGGAAACCTGCGTATAGGGAAGGGTCGGCATTAATCTGACGGTCAACAATAATTACTGGAATATTTGCATCTTTTGCTTCCTGAAGAACATTATCCCAGCCGTCTTCAACAATTGGAACAAAGGCAATTACATCAACCTGGTAAACAATAAAAGAGCGGATTGCTTTAAGTTGATTTGACTGTTTTTGCTGTGCATCGTCAAAAAGAATTTGAATGTTATTTTCTGCGGCTGCTTCAAAAATAGATTCAGTATTGCGGGTTCGCCACGCACTTTCGGAACCAATTTGTGAAAAACCAAGAATCAATTTTTCTTTTGAATTATTGCTAATTGTCTGACTTTGTTTTGTTAAATTATTTTTTAGGGCAAAAAGGGAAATTACTGCACCAACTAAAAGTAAAATGATAATGGAAATGATTATTTTTTTGATTTTATTTTTCATGTTATTTAATTATAACATGGGAAAGGTTAAAAAAGAAGAGCGGGTTACTTTTACCTATGATTAACAACAGTAGAAGAAACCCGCTCCTTATAATGTCTAGAAAGACTAGAGCATTTTTTCTAAACGTTCTCTAATTGCTGCAATATATTCCCAAGAATTAAGAACTTTTTTTGCTGCAGGGTTAGCGATACGTGCAATATCACCAGTCATATAGCCGTCTTCAATAGTTTGAAGTGTTGCTTTTTCAAGTTTTTTTGCAAAATCTGTAAGTTCAGGAGTTCCATCCATTTCACCACGTTTTGCAAGAGCACCTGTCCAGGCAAAAATTGTAGCTACAGGGTTTGTAGATGTTTTTTCGCCTTTAAGGTAACGGTAGTAATGTTTCTGAACAGTACCATGTGAAGCTTCATATTCGAAGTTTCCATCTGGGCTTACAAGTACAGATGTCATCATTGCCAAAGAACCACAAGCAGATGCAATCATGTCTGACATAACGTCACCATCATAGTTCTTTGTAGCCCACATAAAGCCACCTTCAGAACGCATAACACGAGCAACAGCATCGTCAATTAAAGTATAGAAATATTCAATTCCTGCTTCTTCGAATTTAGCTTTATATTCTTCATCGTAAACGCGCTGGAAAATTGCTTTGAAGTTTCCGTCATATGTTTTAGAAATTGTATCTTTTGCACCAAACCATACAGAAACTTTACGGTCCAAAGCGTAAGTAAGACAGCATCGTGCAAAATTTTCAATAGAATCATCAAGATTGTGGATTCCCTGAATAATTCCAGGACCAGGCATATCTTTAATCAATTTGCGGATTTCTTTTCCATCGGCACCAGTGAATACAAGTTCTGCTTTACCAGCACATTCAGTTTTAATTTCAGTATTCTTGTAAATATCACCATAAGCATGACGGCCAAGAACAATAGGTTTTTCCCAGCAGCTTACAGTTCCATGTACATTTTTAACAAAAATTGGCTCACGGAATACAGTACCATCAAGTTCTGCACGGATAATACCATTTGGTGAAGGAGTAAGCTGCTTAAGTTTGTATTCTTCTACACGAGCCTGGTTAGATGTGATAGTTGCACATTTTACACCAACGTGAAGACGTTTAATAGCAGCTGCTGCATCATAAGTAACTTTGTCATCAGAATCATCACGGCTTTTAAGTCCAAGGTCGTAATATTCTGTTTTCAAATCAACAAAAGGTACAAGAAGTTCATCCTTAATTACCTTCCACAAAACACGGGTCATTTCGTCGCCATCGAGCTCTGCGATAGCATTTTTCATCTGTATCTTTGCCATAATGTCTCCAATTATAGTGATTTTTATTTATTTATAAAATACTTCACCACTTGATTTTTTATTCTTTGCTTTTTCTTTTATTTTATCAATATCGATGTAGTAATAAGCATTTGGAACTTTACGAGAGTAACGAACACCTAAGTCTATGTGATATTGATACGAAGCATCAAAATTTTGAATTCCTTTATTTGACCCCAGGTTTGCATCGTCATAAGCAAAGAAGTAATTGTTTACAATTGTCCAGCGTTTAGTTAATGGGAATTCCATAGTTCCCTGGAATCCAAGTCCCAGATAATTCATATGATATTCATCTGTAAGCTGATACATATAATGCATACCTAAAGAAAAATCCAGAATAATATATTTAAGATTATCAAAGGAGTATGTGACACCTAATAAACCGTCAAAGGCATAAGGAATAGGATTTTTGGGGAATTGCTGCATACCGTTAAAGGTTGTCTTAAATGGGTAATATGCTGATAATTGCAATTCTAAATCTACAAACCACAAATCTTCTGTTTTAAAATTTACAAAAGCACCAATTAAATAATTTTCACGGACAAAGTTTGAACGATTATCCATTGCTTCTATACGTGTAATCTGTGCATAAGAAACGCCTTCATTAAGGGTGAATTTAAAATCCTCGAAAAGTTTATCTTCAGCACAAAAAACAGAGGTTATGGAAAGGAATAGAAGCAGTATACAAAAATATTTTTTCATAATAACCTCTTAACGGGCGGTGTGGGCTAGTGTAAGATCCTTTGTGGTATTTTCTGCATCGGTCCATGTTAAATACAGCATTGCACCACGAATATCCCATTCTGCATTTATAGAGTATGTGTCTGGTTCTTTGAATAAAAATACAATAATGTTATCTATAACAGAATAACTGCCACTATAAGTAATGGTATTTCCTTCAGAGCCTTTTAAAGCTCCGCTGAAAGTTCCATCATCAAAAAATTTTATAGTACCACCAGCATTATCCTGCCATGTTCCATAAAGTGGAGATGGTGTGTAACAGGATGTAAAAGATAACCCGATTAAAAGAAGAATTGTTGCTAAAATTATTTTATTACGTTTCATATATATCACCTTATTTTCTATTTTCTTCACCAACAAGCCAGCTAACCAGCTTTTCTTGAAGTATTACATTTCCATTTAAATCTTTTGTTTCTACAGCGTAGCCACCGCCACCAGCAGCACCACCTTTAATTTGCAGTTTACCGTAATCAGCTTTTCCAGGGTACATTCCTGTAACCTGACAAACGCCATGCATAGTTCCATTTGCGCTCATATTTGATGTTGTATCAGTATTACCGGTAATGAAGAAATAAGGACCATTTGCCTGTTCTCCACCAGCCCAAAAATCGCTGTATTTTTCGTAATGCATTGTGATTTCTGCTCCAAGACCTGCAACAGCTGCTTTGTAACTTAAAGTGCCACTTAAATCACCTGAAATTGTTTCAGAACCAAGTTTGTCCATATCATTAGGTTTATGCATTAACGAAAGTTTGCTCTGTGAACGCATAACAGTAACATTAAATTCACGGAACCATTGCTCATGTGTAATTGCACCATAACCACGGCAATTGTTGTCGTAGTCAGTAGTAGGATCATTTGAACGTTTACCCTGACCAAGAATATTTACAGAAACGACTTTGTAATAGTAATAAGTTCCGGCTCTAGCAGTTTCATTTAAATCAACATATTCGCAATCTGTAATAAGTTCTTCATTTAATTTTCTGAACGAAGAATCTGGTTTTGTAGAACGATATACATTATAACCAACAGGTATAGGAGTAGAATCTGGAGATTGCCAGGTTATTCGTACAGGATAAACATTGTTGTTGTTGTAATGTTCACCATTTGATTCAAAATCGAAATCTGTAAGTAAAGAACCGCCTTCAGTTTTTGAAGCTACTACATTCTTAGGAGAATCTGGTAAAGGTGCAATTGTAGCAGACAAAACAGATTCTTTACCAGCCGAGTTTACTGTTGAAACCTTATAAAAACCTCGTTTAGGAACTTTGTATTCATAAAGGCCGTCGATGTTTTTTGTAAGGTCAGCAAGAGGTTCTCCTGTTATCTTTGTAAAAGTACCATCAACAGTATCGCTGTAATAAATATTGTATCTGAAAGTCTGGCCAAAATCTTGACCTTCTTCTGCACCAGAAGCGCCAAGTGCATCGTTCCAGCAAATATTAATGTACTGATCTGAAATATGACCTTCAGAGTTTAGTACATCACCAACTTCAACAATAGAAGGGGCACTTAAAATAAATCCAAATGGACCTTTTTTAGTAAAGGCACTTTTTTCTTTAGTGTCGCCACTAGTTTTTATTGTCTGTATATAATAGTAGTAAATGATTCCAGATTTTAGATTATCATCATCTGTTATGGTTGTTGTAGAAGCTGGGATATTTTGTTTTACGAGACGGTAAGATGAATCTATGCTGGATGTTTTATACACAGAATAGGTGTATTCGGCAGTTTGATTTGAAATTGCTGTCCATGAAAGTTTAATTCCATCTCCTTCTTTAGCAGTTGACTCTCCTAATCCATTTTCAACTTTTAGGTCTGCAGGTGGTAAAAGGCTGGCATTTGCTAAAGCATACCCCATTGCATAAGAAGATTTTGCAGATGTAGAACCGATGTTATGAATAGCCGCAACCTGATAGAAAAATTCCTTTCCCTTATCCTGTTCACGAATTGAGTTTATATAATAGTTTTGACTTCCTCGAACAGTTCCAAAATCTCGCATATCTTCTTGTGTTTCGCCACGATAGATTTTGTACTGAGTTGCACCAGGTTCTTTGTCCCAGGTTATTTTTATTTCTGTTGAAGATTCACCTTTTGTTGCGTCTACATTTGCAGGTGGAGTAAAAAGCCAGCCAACGGCGCAAGTATTTGGTGCTGTAATATCGGTATATTCACTGGATTCAAGACCGCGGGAGATATTTTCGGCTGAAATGCGATAGTAATACTTTTTATTATAAGCTTCACTGTTTGCAGTTGGATTAGATAAGATTGTGTCGCTGTAAGTAGTGTTGTATACGTATTCTGCAATAACAGAAAAATCACCTTCTTCAGGCAGAGTTGTGGATGATTTATCCATATCCGCTCTTTCTATACGATAAGAAGTAGCATTCTCAACTTCAGACCAGCGGATTTTAACTTGATCATTGTAGTAACCCGGCGAAGCAATAACTTGTACCGGCGCATCCAAAGAAGTAATAAGAGGAGCCTTGTAGAAAAACTCTGCCAGGTCTGCACGAATATTCTTTGTATTCAAATCAACAGGCTTTTCCCACCAGGTATAACAGGAAGTAAGAGCGATGGATGTAAGTGATAGGGCGAGTAATTTAGTAATTTTTTTCATACTAGTTACCTCCCTGTGATGATTCTTCCCACCAAGGAGATTGGTATTCTGGAAGAGATGAATTGTATTCTGTTATTTTATTAGCATGACTTTCGTCTAAGTCAAATGGGAAATAATTTAAGAATATGCTCTTATTTTTCTTAACATTATCACCAAATGAAGATTGTACTATATTGTTATAACTGAGTTTAACTTTCCATGCTGTTATTTTTCCAAAAGTTCCAGTCTCAGTATCAACAACAAAAGTTAATGTTGAATTATTTCCATAAGTATTATTGTTTACAGTATTTTTGATATTAATTGAAACTTCAGGAAGTTTATATAATTTTTCATATGAAATACTGTTATTTTGTGTTTTGTTTTCTATCTTTATAATGAAAGGACTAGTTATAGAATTAGTTTTATCATATGGAGTTCCACTTCTAAAAATATGTTGATAGTCTTCATTATTAGTACCCCATGTAATTTTATCACTTGCCCCAGGGTGATTAAATTGTATTTTTCCAATTTGACCATCGCAAGTTCGTGTACCATCTCTTGAAAGACCTGCCTGATTAATAGCATCTGCAATAATTAAACTAATACATCTCATAAGTTCTTCAGCTTTGATGTCTCTTATTGCATAAGGAGTGGCCTTGCTTCCATCAGATGCATTATGAATATCTGCGACCGCCGTAATAGCATTTGATCTTTCTGTGTCTTTCATTTTTACTGCAACCAAGCGGTAGTAATGTTTGTAATCGCGGAGAACCTGCATCTGGCCAGTTGTAATATTATCAGAATTGAAAATAGGTTCAAAAATTGCTTGGAATGAATTACTAGAAACATATTTTACCTGAGTTTCAGTCTGATAATCTGTATTATCTTCGGCAACTGTACATTTATAGTTGTTTTCTTTATCAATAGGGATTTTAGCAATTGCGGTCCATCCTGTTGCCTTGTTTTTGTTTAACATTTGAATTTCATAGAAATCTGGACCAATATTGCGTTTTGTAAAGTCGTAAGTTGAACCTTCCCATGAGAATTTTTCTTTAAATCCACCGGCACTATCAGCAGAAATATAGCCTTGTGGTAATGAAAGAGTATATCCTTTATTTTTTAATTCTGTTGGAGAAGAAGAATCCATTTCAGACTCAAGTTTTTCTATGTAAGTTTTATCAAATTCAGAATTGTTATAAACAACAGCATACTCATAGGTGTTGATTTCATTTGGACCATAAGTAATAGTATGACTCATTTTTAGTGCTGCATCTGAAGTAGGAGAAGTAACCATTTCCCAGTTGCTAGATGAATCTTTTCTTCTGTAAATCTTAGGTAAAAGATTTTTCGGATTATATGGTTGATCCCAAGTAACTGTAACTTCGGTGTTACTGTTTGCTTTTGAAGCTGCTACATTAAGTCCATATCCAAATGTTGATGTAACTACATCTGACAAATTCTTGTAAGTAAATGAGTTATCCTTTCTTCCTGCTTTTATTCCTGTGGCATTTATATCGAATTCCATGTCACCATCATTTAGAACTGGAATTACAGTATAGCTTATTGGAAGTCCCCAGGTTAATTGAATCTGATGTTTTTTAAGGGCATCCTGCTCAGCATCTTCCCGTTTTGTATATTCATAAGAATCTGTAAATTGAATAGTTTCTGCAGTTGTATTTAATTTAGCAGATGAAATTTTAGATCCTTCTGAATAGACTCCATTTGAGGTTACATAAAGAACATCTCCAGGTTCATAATTGTTTGAAGAATCTTTAATAAACTGGTTCGAGTTATTTTTGATTACGCGATATACTAAATATCCTTTTGCACCTGCAATTTTGTTCCATGAAATAGTAATATGATCTGAATACAAGTCTGGATCCTTAGTAATATTTAGATTTGCAGGTCCCAGTGTATAAACTTGGTCTGTAGATACAGTTGAATCTTCTTCACCATTAGTTGTTACATAAAGATTAATAGATTTTCCAGATTTTTTTGCATCATCATAACCATCTGGTTTTGTAATTACACACTGAATTTTATTATCATCTGTTACAGTAATTTCGTAATTATCTCTGGTAATCAATTCTTCGTCAGTGCCTTCATATTTTGCTGAAACTTCATATGCTTCATCTTTGTCTTCTTTTGCTTTTTGAACTTTGTCCCAAACTACAGTAATAGAATCATAAGAAGGAGTCTGCATAATTGTTTTAGCAGTTCCTAAAGTATAGAAATCTTCATTTTTTTCACAAGAATTCGACAAGCCTTTTATTGCAGTAAGAGTATAAGAACGTATTTCTCCAGAAGTTGCACTGTGAGTTAAATAAACTTTTCCATCTTTAATAGAAATTTCCGAAATTTCAGTGCCTGTATTATTTGGTTCTGAATACGAAGTTGTTGTGAATGGGCCAATCGATTTTGGGGTTGAATATCCATCGCCAATCTTGTTTTGCCATGAAAGTACGTATGTACAGTTTTCAATTTCATCCCAAGACAAAATAAACTTATCTTTATATCCGTCTTTTACGTGGAAGGTTTCTTCTTCATCATAAGTTATTTTAGGGAGTGCAGAAGCCTCATCTGTGACTGTGACTTTAGTAGGCGATGTAATAGTTTCAATGAAAGAAGAAGGGAGAGAGTTGTTTTCGGTTCTTTCTGTAATATAAAGTTTATATTCGTAGTAACCTTTCTGATCTTCTGGAGAACTAAAATAAATATTAAATTCATCTAATTCTTCCATATTATTTGCTTTTTTAATAACTGTTTCTGATTCATCTGCTGTAGTAGGGTCTTCTAAAGTGTATTTCTGTGATGTAAGGAAATAAGAATAAGGAATTCCCAGGTTATCAAAATTCATATGGAAGGTAACAGAAATATTTGTGATTTTATCTGATTCAATATCATTGAGTGTTTCAATTCTGAACGATGCTTGTGGTAATGTCCAACCTTGTGTATCTGTAACTGATGTTACTTCAGACGAAAGGTTCTTATCCAAATCTGTATAAGACTGAATGATATAAGTATATTTTTTACCGCGATTACTGCTGTCTATAGAATCTGTAATTTCTATAGTCTGACCTTCTGTATATTCTCCTGAAAGAATGTATTTTTGTGTAGCTTTTTTTGCATTATTAGAATTGCTGTCGAAACCAATATAATCGTAAATTGTAGAGAATGAAGCTTCATGTTCACCTTTTCGTTTAAGTATGAAATAAACAGGAATATCTTTAGTGTATGTTCCGTCTCCATTAGATGATTCAATTGTAGAAGGAAGCTTAAATGAAAGTTTAATTTCTGAAATACTTGTTCCTTGTGTTGCAGTAAAATCTTTTGCAGCATCTGGAACAATTCTGTGACCTGTTTCAATAGGTTCAGTGTCACTTATTTCGTGTTTCTGTTTTGTACCGGTTTTATAAGCTTCAATCGTAAATTTATAGATAGTACTTTGCTTAAGAGTTGTAAGATCATAAGATGTAAAACTGCCTGGTAATTCAATCTTTGTTGGGGAGGTAACTCCTTCTTCATAACAGTTAATTACATAAGAAATAAGATTTTCATATGTGTCTTCAGAACAGTTAGTCATCCACCAGTTAAGAGTGTAAATATCTCCATTCTGATTTTTTGAAATATCAGTAATGATTGGTACAGAAAGGGAAGAACCTATTGTAATGTAACTTGGACGCGAAATATTTCCATAGTAATCAACAGATTTAATATAGTAGGCTTTTGTAATACCTGTAGGTTCCTGAAGTGTAAATGTAGTTTCAGTTCCTTTTGTTTCACCTTTTTTTTCAAATGTATCAAACTCTGTATCGGCACTGTATATAAGATATTGAGTTGCATTTTTTACAGGTTCCCAGGTAAGAGTAACGCTGCGGTAATTACCGTGAGATGCTGTTACATTTTCTGGAGGCAATATTTTTTTTGTATTAAACTGTGCAGCGTTTGTATTTCCTTTTGAGTCTGGTTCTGGAAGTAAGTCATATTTACAGGAAATAAAAAGAATAGACAAAAATAGTAATGAAAGAATTTTTTTAAACATAAAAAACCTCATTTTCTATACTGATAAACTTTCTTTCCCGAATAATAGCATATTATAAAAGTAATAACAAATATGTTATTAGTTCTTATTGTTAGAAACACCGTATTATGGTATATTCTGTTTAATCAGACTCAAGAAATTTAGGAGCAATAAATGAAACTTTGGGAAAAGGGCGCTTACCTTGTAAACGGTAAACTTACAGACGCTGGTTCTAATCCTGCTGATGGTGCCAAAAAAACTATGGCATATTCAATTTTGCAGAAACACAATACATCAGGGGACGCTGCAAAACTTAAAATCAAATTTGACAAAATTACTTCACACGATATTACTTATGTTGGAATTATTCAGACTGCTCGTGCATCTGGATTGGAAAAATTCCCTCTTCCTTATGTTTTAACAAACTGTCACAACTCACTTTGTGCTGTTGGTGGAACAATCAACGAAGATGACCATATGTTTGGTCTTACTTGTGCTCAGAAATACGGTGGAATTTATGTTCCT
>JAZLKI010000086.1:0-10417 GCA_045597485.1 Treponema sp. | reverse complement strand
CAAAACTAATGAACGTGGGCTCTGTTCAAGGATATATTTAATTGTTGGGAGAGCAGCCATGATACGTGTATCATCCTGTACAACTCCATCCTTCATTGGTACGTTGAAGTCAACGCGCATAATAATACGTTTACCTTTCAATTCAACGTCTTTTACAGTTTTAATCATAAAAAACTCCTATATAAACCGCACACTGTACGGAAAATTTACTTTATGGAAAATATACTATCTTTTTTCTACAAATTCAATGTTACTGTAATTGTTTAGTTGCTATATTTCAATTCAAATTCTTCTACAGATATTGGCTCTGAAATATAATTTCCCTGGAAATATTCACACTTACACTTCTTTAGAACATCATACTGAGCTTTTGTTTCAACTCCGTTTCCAATAGAATCCATTCCCAAATCTTTCGCCATTTCTACTATTGAGTTAAGAATTATCTTATTCCTATCTTCTGTTTCTGCATTCTTAAGCAATGCCATGTCAATTTTCAAACAGTCAGACTGGAAATCTTTTAACATATTAAGTGATGAATAACCGTTTCCAAAATTATCAATAGCAACCATTATGCCTTCATTACGTAATCTTTCTACAAGTATAAAAACCTTTTTAAAATCTGAAGTTAAAACAGTTTCTGTAATTTCTACACGCAAGGTTTTAGGGTTAATTTTATATTTACTAATAAGCCCCATAAAGATTTCATACAAATCGGCATAGAAGAAATCTTTAATAGAAATATTTACTGTAATAAAGCAATCTGACTTTCCCTGAAGATTCCACTTTTGTAACAATTTGGCAGTTTCTTCCCAGATATATGCATCAAGTAAATAAATCTGGCCAGTTTTTTCAAGAACACTAATAAACTGTTCAGGCATCATATCGCCAAAGTGCGAACTGTGCCATCTGCTTAAAGCTTCAGCACCTACACACTCACCTTTCTTATTTACAATAGGCTGCAAATACATTTCTACTTCTTTATTTTTCAATGCATCATCTAAAGAGTCTGAAAGTCGTCTGTCGCTATACACTTTCCCTATCATTTCTGAATCATAATAAGAAAATACTTTATCATATTCATAACTGCTGTATTCAGAAGAAAGAACAGCCTTATCGTACATTACCTGCGCTTTTTCAACTTTTCCTTCTGGAGCATAAACACCAATTACGACTTTCATTTTATAATAAGGACAGTCGGTTAATTCAGCCATTATAGAAATAAATTTCATGAAGTCTTCTTCATTAAAATATTCTTTTTTAGTGTATAAAGCCAATTTATCATCATTAATTCGACCATAAACTGTTTCTTTATGAGAATTTGTCTGACACAACATAGCCTGGCGTTTCAATACTTCGTCGCCACGCTGTTCGCCAAAATATTCATTAATAAGCTGAAAGTCTTTTATATTTGAAGCTAAAAGTACCCAATCTTCGGTTCCATATTTTTCAACAAGTGCATCTACAGCTTCAAAGAATCCTGTTCTATTGTAGATTCCTGTTAGAGAATCGTGAATTGCAATATCTCGTTCACGTTCATAATTTCTTACTTCTTCAGTTTTATCATAAAGCTTTAACGAAGAACCAATTTCAGAATTTTTAACATATTCGCGCTGATATACAACTTCGTAATAAGTTTCTGTTCCATTGTCATAGAAAGAATCTGTACCTGTAACACTTCGTTCGTTAAAACAAAGTTGCTCAGCCCAACGTTCCATATATGTTTCTGTCAAATCTGCAATAAACTCACCTTCGTTAGAGAATATTTCCCGAGCTTTTCTATTGGCATAAATACATTTACCAAAATAGTCAAAGTATATTACAGCATCTGAAATTGTATCATTTACAGCAAATAAACTTATATCCAGCAAACGTTTTGGGAATCCTACTGTTGCATAATAACTAATAAATCCGCCTAAAACTCCGTAAAGGAATACCGACAAATCTATTGGAAGATTATTTCGATAAGAAATAAAATTAACGGCAATAACTACAGCATATGCCAGTAAAATTGTGTAATATTTTGCCTTATAAATTCTGCTTACTTTTATACATGCAACTATTAAGCAAACACAGCAGACAGAAACCATTATGTAACATAGCAATAAGTGACAATAATGCAAGAAATAGAAGTTATTTCCATAATAATGGGCCATCCCAAATCTATTTCCAAGAGGAATTAACTCGAACATATGGAAGCGAAGATTATTAAGAAGAAGAGATATGGTATCGGCAATTACAAAGAAGGCAAATACTATTTTTATAAAATAAGTTTTCCCATCATTCTGCTCTGTATAATAAATAGCAAAGTACATCATAAACAAAGCAAGCCAATCTGTACCTACAAAGAATAAAGATTCCAGTAAGGCTGCAAGTTTATAATCTTCGGCCATAAGAAATAAACAATAAAATATGATTGTAAAAACACCAGTAATCATTGGGCTTAATACGTAATATTTAAGTTTAAAAGTCTTTTTACTAAGAATTGCACTAATAATTATTACAGCAATAACAAGACCGAAAGTACATATTAAAAATAATAATCGTGGTAAATCTGGAAAAATCATTTTTTTGCCTCCAGATATTTATTTTCGAATTCTTCAACAGAAATAGGCTCTGAATACAAAAAGCCCTGGAAGAAATCTACATTTATTTTTTGCAAATATTCAGACTGTTTTTCGAATTCCAATCCTTCTGCAATAATTGTCATTCCCAATTTTTTTGCCATTTTAGCAATAGAATTAATAATAACTTCTGCCCGTTCTGGATTTTCGGTTTTGGTTAAGAAGCCCATATCTATTTTTAATACATCCATAGAAACATCTTTCAAAAGATTCAATGAAGAATAACCGCTGCCAAAATCGTCCATTTCAATTTTAAAGCCATATTCCTGTAATTTTTTGAGCATATCTTTATGATGATGATTATTTTCTGAAACCACCGATTCTGTAATTTCAAGATTTAATTTTGAAGGTTCAATTTCATATTTTTCTACTAAACCTGTAAAAACTTCATATATATCAAGATAGTAAAAATCTTTTACCGAAATATTAACAGATATATATTTATCAACACCCATTTCTTTCCAGCGTTTCAATAACTTTGCAGATTCTTCCCATATATAATTATCAAGTTTATAGATTAGTCCACTCTGTTCTAAAGTTGGTATAAATTCAGCAGGAGAAATAATTCCCTTTCCAGGAAAATTCCAGCGTGCTAAAGCTTCCCCACCTACACATTTTTTTGTTTTTGAATCTATCTGACTCTGCAAATAAAAACTAAACTGATGATTATTAAGTGCTGATTCAAAACGACTTACAATATTTTTTTCTTCCATTAGTTTGTCTAACAAAGTAGGATCGTAATATGCTAGAGTTGTATTACTTCCTTCTTTGATATTCTTAATGGCCATATAAGCTTTATCGTACATAGAACGTACATTTTCTTTAGAATCTTCTATTTTGTATACACCAATATAAACTGTTAATGGAAAATCGATTATTTTTGTTAATTCTTTTATTTTTGTTGTATTCTTTAAAGCCATTTCTGGCTTAAAATCTCTTTCGCGTATAAGCATTGCAAATTTATCACTGGAAATGCGTCCAATAACTGTATTATCGTAATTTGCCATACGCAGCATTTCGGCTTGCGTTACTAAAATTGAATCCCCTTTTTTTATGCCAAACAATTCATTGAACATTTTAAAGTTCTTAATATTTGTACACACAATAATTCTAGGCACATTAGGTTCATTCGACAAAACTCTTTGAGCTTCACGGAAGAAATAATCTCTATTAAGCAAGCCTGTAAGAGAGTCATGACTCGCGTTATATTCTTCCTGCTTAATTTTTTCCATTTCTTGTGTATAATCTCGAAGTTTTATATAGCAACCAAGAACTCTTTGTTTTTTATCGGCAAACCTTCGGAATTCAACTTTACAAGTTCTTTTTTCTCCATCAACATCTACATAAACTGTTTTTAGAAGATAATCAGATTCGCTGCCTAAAATTTTATGAACCCATTCATCGTTATCGGCATTACAATAAATTTTTGCTGTTTCATTAATATAAAAATTTTTACCTGTATGATCGAAACACAAAATAGCATCAGAAATAGAATCGCTGGCAATTTCTACAATTCTTTTTTTTATAATTACAGGAATTGAATAAGATGTAATACTAAAGCAGATAATTACCATAATTCCGTACACTATTGATGAAAAATCATAGTACCAGAATTTAGGATTCGTTATATACATAAAATTTGTAACAAACTCTACCAAAAATAAAATAAGTACAACTAAAAATCTTGTTCTATAAAAAGCAGAAACCTGAAGCATTTGCCTGATAATTGTTACAAAAATATAAATTGAAATAGTGTAACACAACCCCAGATGAAAAATCATTCCAACTTTAAAATCCATAACCCACGATAAAATACCTGGTCTTGGTGAGAATGAAGTTACATCAAAACACATTCCATTAAATGAGCTGATAAGTAAAAATATTGCATCTATAGCAGTTAGAATAAGGAATATAATTTTTCCATACTCGATTAAAGTTCTATCATCATCACGACTATCTTCAAAAGACAATATAAATTTTGCCAAAAAATAAAGTGAAAAATCTAAAGAAAGACAATATAACCCAAGCATTAATCTTGCAAGAAATATATTTGGCATTCCATATACAAGAGTACAAAAGATTATGGAACAAAAACAAACTATTTCAAAATAGCCAAGAGAACGAGAAAATTTTGTTTTTTTCTTAAAAGATTCAACAATACAGCAGAATAAGATCATAAGAACTAATATTGTTGAAAATATAACAAAATAAAACATCCTTTCTATTTTACCACACATGGCATAATTTTTAC
Organism: Treponema sp.; assembly: GCA_045597485.1. GTDB lineage: Bacteria > Spirochaetota > Spirochaetia > Treponematales > Treponemataceae > Treponema_D. The sequence continues at coordinate 5,545 of JAZLKI010000086.1, read as the reverse complement.
ATAAAAACAGTGTCAGAATTTTTGTAATAAGCTATAATAAAAACATGTTTAATCCGACAGAAATTATTTTTGCCGCTACAGATAGTTGTAATCTTCATTGTAAACATTGTTTTGTTAACAGAACTCCAAATAAACTAAATATAGAAGATGCTGTTGCTTTCTTAAAAAGCTGCAAGGAATCTTCTATCAGCAAAATTGGGTTTAGTGGTGGCGAACCTTTTTTATATTTTGATTTTATTCTGCAAATCACAAAAACTGCACTCGAATTGGATTATATGTTCGACCAGATTATGACAAACGGAGACTGGTGGACTACAGAAGACGATTTAAAACAATCTCTTCAAAAATTATACGAAGCCGGATACGACGGAAAAATTGGTCTTAGCTGGGATTCATTCCACGGCCAGTCGAAAGAACGAATGGAAACTTTTGTAAAATGCGTGAATGAAATTTTTGGCGAAGGCTCTGTTGTTATTCAAAGTGTAATTGGGGAAGATGGTAAAAAGGCGGAACCTGTTGCAGGTGTTACCAGCCAGTATTACCTGCCTCAGACCTTTACTTGTGAAGATGAGCGGGCATGGCAAAGTAAGCGCTGGTTCAAAGACGATTATTGCGAAGGGCCAGGGCAGATTTTTTACGTTCATCCAAACGGAAACATAGCGCCTTGTTGTGGTTTTGCAAATGAAAATAAGCAACTTTTTATAGGATCAATAAAAAATTCCTACAGCGAAATTATGCAGAATGCAGAAAATAATAAAATGATAAAAATCTGCTACGAAAAAGGATTAGGAAAATACCGTAAAGAATTAAAAAAGAATCTCCGCAAAGCTGGTAAAAAGTACCCTGGTAAATGCGGAGACATTTGTTCTTTCTGCGATTATGTTTGTAAAAACGCTAATTAACGGAGTTTCTGCAGCCAGTACGAAAATTCAGATGCACTAACTTTTTCATCAGGAGCAAAGTTAACTCCATCGGTCAAAGACATTATTTCCTGTTCAATAACTCCAAGAATTGCATCAAAATCGGCACTGTTAATATCTACATCTTGAATTGGAGAATACCCTACTTTTTCACGGTACAAAGCAGAATTTCTTGTTTTTGCAGCATCGTTTGGTTTATTCGAAAAATACATATTCCAAAGGAATCTTGCAGCAATACTTCGAACAACAATTTGATTACGTTTAAGTTCATCTTGTTTTCCCAAAGGTTCAACGTTCGATGCAGGATTAAAATATCCATCTTTCTTTAAACGGTTATACAACTCTGCTTCAGAAAACTTTTTACCACCATTAAAGGTTGTAAACAAATCTGTAGTTTCCTGAGTAATCATAATCATATCACCTAAAGAAATTTGACCTTTATTCAGCAATGATAAAATATTTTTATCTTCTGTAAGACTGGAATTATTTCTTAAAACCCAGGCATTCTGACGAATTTCATCATAAGCATCTCTATAATATTCTGGAAGTTCAATAAAAGCAGAATCTAATTTTGCTACACAATCTGTATATTCACCGTTTGAATAATGTAAGAGCCCCTGTTCAAGAACAAGCAGAACACTTTCATTTGTGCCAGAAATAATATTTTCATCTTCAAGAGAAGTTATTTCCCCAAGTCGTGAACCAAGAATAACTGTATATGAATCGCCTTTATTTGTTTCCAACGATTTTGCATATAAAGTTTTCGCCTTCTGTTTTTTATTCTGAAGAAGATTTGCTAATCCTTCTAAAGCATACAATCTGGAATCGAGAATTTTGTTAACTCCCGAAGCTTTTATTGTATTTTCAATTTCTTTTTCAAGTTCATCTAATTCAAGGTATACAGAAGATTCTGGGCCGATTTTTCCATTCATAATAACAGCTGCATCGTACTGAACAAACTTCTTTTCAAGGTACTCTACATCTTCATTTTGAATAAAACTATCTGTACTTAATACAATATCTCGTTGTAATGATGCACAACCAATCATCATTGCACTAAGAAAACAAATAAGTGCTGAATATACAACTTTTTTATTCATTTTTACCTCTCATCTTGACTGCACGAAGTTTATTATCAATAGATAAACTGAAGCAATCTGGAATATTATCTCCATTTACATCTGCAAAAACAGGTTTTCCCCATCCTGTAATTGGGAATGAATATATCAATTCAAGATTTGTATCAAATCCATAAATAATATTTGCATCTGGACAAATGTAAATATTATTATCAATTACAGTAATAAAAGCTTCGTTACAAGTTACATTTGGAATATTTACAGTAAGAACATTTTCTTCGGTATCAATTCTAGACAAAAATCCATCTACAGAAAGAACAAAGAAATATTTTTCAATTGCAACTGGTGCAGATTTAAACAAACCGTCAATATGAACAACAGACTCTTCATTATCATTCATATTCCAAATATGCAAATCACCATTTTGAGTAATTAAACTTACATATGGCAAATCCTGCTGATCGTTGAACATAAAGGCTGGCGAACCAAAAGCAATTCCAGGAATATCATAATAGAATGTATCAACAAGTTTTCCTTCAACAGCAACAATAACTTTTCCAAAGAAACTCTTGTCGTAAATGCCCACATAATTATTATCTTTATGTTTAACAACTGTAGGAGCGGCCTTTACAGAGCCATTTATATCAATATATCGTTCGGCCTTAATACCTTCATCATTAATCCAGATTAAGTGGCCTTTTTCGGAAATAATATAAACACCATCAAAAGTTGTTACAGGAGGAATAGTAACATTTTCTCCAAGAATCATTGGGAAGCCTTGCTGAACTTCCAGTTTACGGTTCATTAAATAAACTTCACCATGATTTGTTACAGCCCACAAAGTATTTTTAGAATCTTCCTGGGAAGGTGCTTTTACGGTAAGGAAAACTTCATCCTGCATTTCAAGACGTTTAGTAGAAGTGCTAGGAATTTCCATTACAGCAATTGTATTTTTATTTTCTACCCAATATAAAGCTGTTGTTTTTGATTTACCACTGGCATTTTCAATTAAAAGATTACCGTCTACTTTACCTTCCAAAGTTACTGGGAAACCTGGAATGGAATTTCCATTATCTAATTCTTTTGAAATAGCAGACAACTGAATAAGAGCCGAAGATTTTTTCAAAGTAAAATCTACACGACCAGTTTGATACAGCGAAAGCATATTTGACAATGCCGCTTTACTCTTAATAAAGAATGGAATACTACGTTCAAGATTGTAGTATAAGCTGATTGTTGAATCTGAACTTAAACCTTTTGAAATTGTATTCCAATTCTTCTCCTGTGCAATTTTTCCAATTCTAGTTTCAGACTTATAAATTTCGCTAAGATTTTCTGCACTTTCAGAAAAATAAATAAATCCATCTTGTATAAAATAATAAGGATGTGGTAATGAAACTTCAAAAAGCTTAAGCAAATCTTGAATAAATACAGGCAATTCTAAACGTGGAATTCTTACACCATCAAGAATCAGGCTGGAATTATTTTTAATAAGCATAGAAGCTGTAAGTTTGTCAAAAACCTTCTGACGCTGTTTTTCATCTTTTACCTGAATTGCAAAAACAGGATCATTTTTATCTTCCAGCCCAAACATTGTAATTTCGTTTCCAGTCCAAGAAAACAACAATTCATCTAATGAAAGAGAAAAGAAAGATTTTGAAAGGCCGTCTGCTTTTTTCCACAACTTATCGGAATCTTCTACAACTAATGGCAAGAAAGCAGTTTTTAATTCCTGCAAGGTTCCAGCGTTAATAATTGTGTAATATTGAACATTTTCGCGAAAGCGAGACAAAATTGACGGTGTAGTAGAAGTTCTATTAAGTACAGTTCCTAGAAGATAGTCAGAATCATTTGGAATTTCTAAAGGAATTTCTGCATTTATCTTAATATTCTCATCTGTAATATTTAAAGAAATAAGACTTAGAGCATTTTCAGGAATACTGTATCGAACCTGATTAATTATTTCATTTGAAGAATCTGCAGCCAGGAGTTTTGTAACATTTGCAATAACTTTTACTGGAGAATCAGATTTTTCTTTAAACAGCTTTTGTTCTTCAACAGTATAATCATTGTAATTTTCTGCAAAAGCACTAGCCAGCAAAATGTCATTATTTACTACAACAAGAAGATTTTTATACGGCTTTATATAATAATAAGTACCATTTGAATCAAAAATAAAATGGTCCCCTTCTCTATAAAGTCCTTTTATATTTAACTTATTATAAAGGATTGAAAAATATCGACTTATAAATGAAAGACTTCCTAAATCTACAGCAACAATAAAATTAAAATTTTCTTCACCATCGTAAATTGCCGCATCTATAGATTTTGAACCTAATTTTGAAAGGAAAATATTTTTTCGCCATTCCGAAGCACGCAGCTGCATAAACATACCACGAACGCCAGACATTTTTTCATCTGTTAGGAACATATCCATTGCCTTAAGATCAAGCAATGGTTCAACAGTATCCCAAGCAGAATCTACATGTAGATAAACCGAATAATCGTGTGGGAATACAGCTAAAGAATCTTCCTTATCAAAAGCACAATAAGCAACTAAACCTGCAACAGCAAGAATAATTGAAAAAATAAATATAAATAAGCCTAGAAAAATGCGAGGTAAAACTTTCCTCTTTTTTTCAACTTTTATAACTTCATCTTCCATAAAAATTAATTATAAATTGAAAATGTCATTATATCTAGTGCAGTGACACAACATTTATGAGCGCGTATATAGCAAGAACTATTAAATACTAAAAAAAAAGACTCCTAATTACTTAGGAGCCTTTTGAATATCAAACGATACTATTTAATACTTAGCAGTTTTCTGAGAAGTACTTAATTGTACGAACCATCTGAGATGTGTAAGAGTTTTCGTTGTCGTACCAAGAAACAACCTGTACCTGGTATGTATCGTCATCAATCTTAGATACCATTGTCTGTGTAGCATCGAACAATGAACCGAATTTCATACCAATGATATCAGAAGATACGATTTCGTCTTCGTTGTAACCGAAAGATTCTGTTGCAGCAGCTTTCATAGCAGCGTTGATAGCTTCTTTTGTTACATCTTTACCTTTTACAACAGCTGTTAAGATTGTTGTAGATCCTGTTGGTGTTGGAACACGCTGAGCAGCACCAATCAATTTTCCGTTCAATTCAGGAATTACAAGACCGATAGCCTTTGCAGCACCTGTTGAGTTTGGAACGATGTTAGCAGCACCAGCACGTGAACGGCGAAGGTCACCTTTGCGCTGTGGACCGTCGAGGATCATCTGGTCACCTGTGTAAGCATGGATTGTAGCCATGATACCAGACTGGATTGTAGCGTAATCATTCAATGCTTTAGCCATTGGAGCCAAACAGTTTGTTGTACAAGAAGCAGCAGAAATGATGTTGTCGTTCTTTGTCAAAGTTTTGTGGTTTACATTGTAAACGATTGTTGGAAGGTCGTTTCCAGCTGGAGCTGAAATTACAACTTTCTTAGCACCTGCTGTGATGTGAGCAGCAGCCTTGTCTTTTGCACAGTAGAAACCTGTACATTCA
>JAZLKI010000085.1:0-37396 GCA_045597485.1 Treponema sp. | reverse complement strand
AAAGAATTTACGAACGCCACACTGTACTTACCAAAATTCTTGTAAGCCTTGGCGTTTCCGAAAAAACTGCCTCCGAAGATGCCTGCAAAATGGAACATGACATAAGTGCTGAAACCTTCGAATGCATTAAAAAACACATTTCCTGCAACTAATTTTCCCTATTTCTTTCCTGAATTTTCTTATTTAGTTTTGCAGCATCTGTGTAACCAATAAGATAGAAAAATTAGTCATTGCCATTACAAACTGAGTGATTTTTGCAATCTGTTTAATGGCAGCTGCCCGTTTTGTAATAAAAGGAATTCCAAGAAATGGCAGAAAATCTGGCATGGTTCCAATAATAAAATACATTCTTCATTCTTGCGGAAATATACTTTCAGGTAAGATGCTAACAATGGCTTAATAATTCAACCGCCTTTACCATTTCAGATTCATCCAGGTGAGCATAGCCTAAAATAATCCAGCCAGTACCAGTTCCCTGTAAATGCAGCTTCATATTTCCAGCTTTCTTAATAACTTCAGCTTCGCTACCAAGTCCAAGACTTTTTACACTTACAATAAAGTGCAATCCCGCTTCTTCCCCCTGAACTTCCAGATTAGGAAAACTTTTCTTAAGCAAAAAAAGAAGTTTATCTCGGCGAACTCGGCAGATTTTTTTAGCACGGCTAACATGACGTTCAAAATATCCTTGATTTAAAAATATTGATAAAACCTGCTGTTCAATTCGGGAAACAGAGCAAGTCCAGTAAGAAAACAACTGCCTGTATCTTTCTGCCAAAAAAACTGGAAGCACCATATAGCTTATACGCATAGAAGGAGTTAAAGTTCTGGAAAAAGTTCCCATATAAATGATGCGGCCAGAATTATCCATGCTGGCAAGGGCAGGAATTGGCCTTCCCTTATATCTAAAGTCACTATCATAATCATCTTCAATAATAAAACGATTAGCCGATTCATAGGTCCAGTTTAAAATTGAAGCTTTTCTAGGGGCACTCATAGTATTTCCCGTCGGAAACTGATGTGCAGGAGACACATGAACAAGGCAATTTTTACTACCAGCATTGCAACAGGCCCTTTTTATTTCATTTATATCAATGCCTTCTTTATCCAGCGGAATAGAAATAGTTTCGCAGCCCGCATCCTTAATAATCTGCTGAGTTTTTGTATAACAAGGATTTTCCATCATAAAAAGTGGAAGCTGGCCTTCTTCATTTGTAAAAAGCCTTGCCAGCTGCATTAAAAGTAAAGCAGTTCCACTACCAACCACAATTTGCTCAGGGTGGCACTTAATATCTCTATGGTTATATAAATAATTGCTGATTGCATTACGAAACTCTAAATCGCCGCAAACATCACCAGTCTGGCGCAAAAATCCACTTTTTTCCTGAGAAAGAACTTCTCTATACAAACGGCAAAGGGTACTGTATGGAAACAAAGAATCATCAATAAGGTTTGCAGAAAGATTAATTACCCCCTCTTCAACGGCAACTTTCTTTTCCACAAATGGCAATTCAAAATCAGCCTCCCCTACCCTATTGTGAATAAGCCCTTCCTCAAATTCAGAAACAAAATACCCGCTTTTTTCCCTGGCATAAATATAACCTTCCGCCAAAAGTTGATTGTAAGCATTCTGCACCGTGTTACAGCTTAAACCGTTTTCATCTGCATATTTTCTGATAGAAGGCAGCTTTTCATTGGCTTTTAAATGCCCTTCCCTAATTTCCGAGATAATTTTTTCATAAATCTGCTGATATAAAAAATCTTTCATAACTGTATCCACTTAAATTGGCAAAACTGATACTTCCAATAAATACAGATTAACGCTATTTTAGAAATATGGAAAGATTACTGCAGTTAAAATTAAAAAATAGAACAATTTCAACAAAACTTCCCGCTTTTGTAATAGGAATTGTAAACGCCACACCAGATTCATTTTTTTCAGGCAGCAGAGGCGGCGTTGAACGAGCAAAAGAACTTATTTTTCAGGGTGCAGACCTTCTTGATATTGGAGGCGAATCTACAAAGCCAGGAAACCCTTATATTTCGGCAGAAGAAGAAATTTCCCGTGTAATTCCAGTTATTCAGGAGATAAGAAAATTTTCAGATATACCAATTTCTGTAGACACCCGTAAACTTGCAGTAATGAAGGCTGCCTTTGAAGCCGGTGCAGATATTTTAAACGATGTAAGTGCCTTAGAAGATGATCCAGAAATGGCAGCCTGGTGTGGAAAAAATGATATTCCGGTAATTCTTATGCACAAACGTGGTACTCCAGAAACAATGCAGCTTAATACAAAGTATGACGACGTACTTATGGAAGTAAAAGCTTATTTTGAAAACCGCATAGCCTATGCAAAAGCCAATGGCATAAAAGATGAAAATATTATCATTGATCCTGGAATTGGCTTTGGAAAAAATACTCAGGATAATCTTTCTTTAATTAAGAACTGCGGAAAACTTTCCTGTGGTAATCACATGGTATTAATGGCCCTTTCTAGAAAAACAGTTATTGGCGATGTTACAGGCCGCCCAGTTGACCAAAGACTTGCAGGAACCATTACAGCGGATATAATATCTATTATAAATGGAGTTCAAATGGTTCGTGTACATGATGTTGCAGAAACAGTAGATTCCCTTAAAATTTTAAAAGAATTGTATAAAATTTAGATTTTAAATAATAATAATTTGTAATTTTTCCAAAAGGCCCTTTAATTGTGAAGAAAGGTTCAATCATTAATCTGAAGAATGGAAGGTTGATGAAATAATATTTGAGGAGAAAATTATCCAAACAAATAGGAATTTTTCCTAATATATAAATTTCGCATTGACAATAAATTAAACCTCGTCTAAATTGTAGTTGAACTCCAAAATAGACGAGATTTTTATGTATCTTGAACGGCATATTTTCCCTTATGTTAAAAGAATGATTAGTCAGTTTAAAATCATTCTTATAACAGGTTCACGCCAGGTTGGAAAATCTACAATGCTAAAAGAAAATCTTTTGTCAGAATATGATTATGCAGTTCTGGATGATTTTTCTGAACTGGATCTTGCAAAAAATGATCCGGCACTTTTTATAAAAAATCACAAAATACCATTAATAATCGATGAAGTTCAGAGGGCTCCAGAACTATTTTTGCAGCTAAAATACATTGCAGACCAATCAACAGATAAGGGTAAAATCGTTCTTACCGGATCCCAATCATATAAGTTTTTAAAAAGTACCAGTGATTCTCTTGCAGGAAGAGTCTGTCTGATTGATATGTCATCCCTTTCTATGCGTGAAAAGTGTCAGCTTGATTTTAACGATGCTTTCCTGGCAACAAGCGAATATCTGGAAACAAGAAGTCAAAAACTCAAACCTTATGAAGATTTATGGAAACATATTCAGCGTGGAAGTATGCCTGAGTTGTATGATGAGAATATTGAATGGGAATCTTTTTATCGTTCATATATCAGAACTTATCTTGAACGGGATGTTTCAGAATTAATAAATGTAAAAAATCTTTTGAAATTTAATAATTTTATGAAGTATCTTGCGGCTCGTACCGGTGAACTGGTTAATTCCGATGCGATTGCCAGAGATGTAGGCGTTTCTGTAAAAACAATTCAGGAATGGACAAGTATCCTTGAATCTTCAGGAATAATCCGTCTGCTTCATCCTTTTGAAAATAATATTACAAATAGAACAGTAAAGACTCCTAAGATTTATTTTATGGATACTGGACTTGTCTGTTATTTAGTAGGCTGGAGTTCTCCTCAGGTTGCAATGAACGGAGCTATGAGTGGTGCTTTATTTGAAAATTTTGTGATAAGCGAAATCATTAAGTCCTATTATAATTCCGGTCATGATTCACACCATCTATATTTTTACAGAGATAAAGATCAAAAAGAAATAGATTTAATTATTGAAAAAGATGGTATTTTATATCCGATTGAAATAAAAAAATCTTCACGCCCTACAAAGGATATGGCAAAACATTTTTCGGTGTTGGGTAAAATTGCAGGCAAAACCGTCGGAACCGGGTGTATTATCTGTCAGTGTGAAAAGAAAATGTTGATAGACGATAATTTACTGGCCTTACCAGTAGAATATATTTAGTTTAATATTACTCACATCAATAAGAATTGATTTAAATAAGAAACGAAAATGGAATTAAGAAAATTAACTAAACAAGATATCCCGTCTCTTCTGAAATTGTATGCTCAGCTGGATTGTTCCAACATGGAACTGTCTGCAGAATCTTCCGGAAATATATGGAATGAAATCGAAGACAATAAAAATATTACATACCTTGGAGTTGTGGATCAGGGAAAGGTTTTGGCGACTTGTTTCATTGTTATAATTCCAAATCTTACGAATAACAACCGTCCTATGTGTTTCATTGAAAATGTTGTCACCGACGAAATGCACCGTGGAAAAGGACTTGGGAAAATGGTTATTGATGAAGCCGTAAGAATTGCTAAAGAAAAAAATTGCTATAAAGTTTTCCTAGAAAGTGGTGTCCAGAGAACTGAAGCTCATAAGTTCTATGAAAAACTTGGATTTACTTCAGATAAGAAAAAAGCTTTTCTAATAAAACTTTAAAAAACTAATAATAGTGAAATTATGGTATTATCGTTTATTCATACAAACAGAAATTTAGCGGGAATATGGGGAGATAGTTTATGAGCGATAAAAAAATGCCGGAAAGATTATCACGAACTACAATTTACGAAAGTGATCATGTTTGTTTGTACACAGACAGAGTAAAATTGCCAAGTGGATATATAATTGAAAAATATCAACAAATCCATTATCCGAAAGAAGCAGTTGTTGTGGTTATTTTTAATGAAAATGACGATATACTTTTTGTTCACAACCGCCGTTACACAGTTGGCCATTTAGAATGGGAAATTCCTGCCGGGAAAATAGAACAGGGAGAATCTATTGAGGCTGCTGCAAAAGTTCAGTTTGAGAATAATATTCTTGATACAGATGAAATCGGCAGTAAAAAATGGTTTTCAAAAAAAGAATACATGGAGTTGCTCAAAAATAACGGAACAAAAGATGGTGTTTCTATTCTTACAATTTTGTTTGCACTTCAATTTTATCCTTTTTGAAGAAAAGGTTGACAAAAAACTGTCATGGCTTAGTTCGCGAAAATGCTAAAAAATGGAAAATGTACGGATAAAAATTGGGTTTTGTGAAATTTATTCGTATGAAAATGGCTATTTGGAGATGTAGAAAAACTATAAATTTTGAAATTCTACGAATAAAAATGTGGATTTCGAGTTTTTATCCGTACGAAGAAGTCAAATTTTGGAGAGAAAACCTCTGATTTTATAAAAACCGTACGAATAAAAATTGGGTTTCTTCATTTTTATTCGTATAAAATGTGAATTTTACAATTTTTAGAATTGGAATTTGTGAAAAAAATACGAATAAAAGATCCATTTCGCAAAAATTATTCGTACATTTTGTAAAATAAGAAAAAACAGCAGGCGTTGCGGGCCTTGCTATGCAAAAAAAATATAAGGAAAAGTTTATGAAAAAAATTGGATTAATTGGTGGAACTGGCCCTGAATCAACTTTGGTTTATTACAGGGAATTGAACAGACGGATTAACGAAAAATATAATAACAGCGGTTTTCCAGAGCTGGTGATTGAAAGTGTAAACTTAAATAAAGCACTTGGTCTTGTTGGTGAAGAAAAATTTTCTGACCTAACCTCTTACCTTGGCGGCGCACTAAAAAATCTGGAGGCATCTGGCGCTGATATTGTCTGTCTTACTGCGGCAACTATGCACGTAGTTTACGACGACCTTGCAAAACTCGCAACTAAGCCTTTTATCAGCATTCCACAGGCAGCGGCTCAGTTTGCGGTAAAACAGGGCTACAAGAAAGTTGGACTTTTGGGAACAATTTTTACAATGGAACGGGATTATCTTAGCAAGGCTTTTGAGGCAGCTGGTGTGTCTGTTGTTGTTCCAAATAAGGCTGAACGGGAAACTGTGCATAATCGTATTGCAAATGAATTTGAATATGGAATTGTAAAACCGGAAGCTCAGGCAGATTTGGTTGGAGTTATTGAACGCATGAAAAAGGAAGAAGGAATTGAAGCGGTAATTTTAGGCTGTACAGAACTTCCTCTTGCTTTGAATAATGAAAATAGTCCTGTGCCTTGCATTAATATTATGGAAATTCACATTCAAAAGCTTGTGGAATTGGCCTAATATGAAAAAATCCTTTTTGCTATTTATCTTATTTACCCTTCATTTTTCATTATTTTCTCAGGAATTAATCCTTATTAAGACTTTTAAAATAAATGGAAAAGAAGAAACAAAAAAAGTAAAAATTACAGATAAGGTGGAATACACATATTCCGGGCAACCAAAAATAGTTTCAGAAAACGGCAAAGTAAAAGAAATAAATTTTTATGATGATAAAGATTTACTTGCAAAAAAATGGAATGCAACATGGAAGAATGAAAATGATCTTCTTTCTTTTCAGTATGATTTAGAAAAAAACATTGCAGAAAGAAAAGTTGCAGAAGATTATGAAGAAACCCTGTATTTTTATGATGAACAAAATCGACTTATAAAAACAACAGTTACAAATTCCGAAGAATACAGCAATTATTTTTATGATGCTGACGGGCGGCTTATTCAAAAAGAGGATAACACTGGAATCTACAAATATGAATACAATGCTAAAAATCAAATAATCCACGAAATAACTCCTGCTCATAATGAATTCTATTATGAGTATGATGATAAAGGCCGTGAAATATACAGCAAAGAAATAGATGACAGAAATAATCTATACGAATGGTTCACCAGTTACAACGATGAAAAAAATACCAGAGAATATCGAAAAACAAAAAAACATGGTGAAAATGTTGTTTTTGATTTCACAGATTATCATGAGTATGATTCAAATGGAAATTTAATTTATTCCAGATATTACACTTCAATCACAACAACAGAAGATAAATTATTGTCTGCAGAAGTAAAAGAATCTTTCTGGGAATACTATAAAGACGATGATGTTGTCCATAACAAAATCATTTTCAGAGGCGAAGAAAGAAATCTCTACCATGAAATTTTCTTATGGGACAACGGAAATCCAAATACAGTTATAGTGTATGAGGAAGTTAGATAAAAATAAAACTTATCTTTCCCCCACTTTCTTCATAACTTCTTCCAGTTCATTTCTGGCTAAAGCAAGCTCGTTTTCATATTGCTGAATCATTTCATTGTCATCAGATAATCTTAGTTTGTGCTCCAAATCGTGAATTACGACTTCCAGTTCTTTAACTCGGTTTTTCATTTGAGTTATGATTTTCGGAGGTCGCCCACCCTTTTTGCCATTTTCTTTACTGGCCTTTCGCTTTGCATTGCTCGTCGATTTACCAGTATATAAATACAAACTTTCAATCCAAAACTTAAGTTCTTTTAGTTGCCGAGCCTGTTCGTAATTAATATCTTCCAGTTCCCTGCAATCTGGCTCTGCAATGTTTTTTGCAAGTTTTTCATTCAATCTTTCAAGATTAGTTATAGCCTTATAAATTGCTTCCGTTTTCTTACTCATACTACTACAGATTATATCCGAAAGCTTTAGGTTTGTGTATTCTTTTATGATTTGGCAGATATAAACTGTAGCAGCAAATTCTGTCCACCGGATACAAACTGTAGTTAACTTTTTTAAACAAATTCCCCTCCCCTACCCTAAAACAGATATAAACTGTAGCAATATTGCCAGAAAAAGGCCCTAAACAGATACAAACTGTAGCAAAATTTGTTTAAAAATTCATACAACACTAGAATTTTCCCTTGCTACAGTTTGTATCTGCATTTTATGCCAGAAATTCTGTTGCCCACCCCCTACCCTACTACAGTTTCTATCCGAACAAGGTAAAATTTGCCCAGAAATTAAAAAAAAATGCGAATTTCGGCCTGTTTTATGCAGAATATTAGTGTTTTTTTGGATTATTTTTGTATAAATATGCTGTTTTCTAGTGATTTTAGATTTGGAATTCCGCTACATATAGTGGTGCTACAGTTTCTATCTGCTACACTTTGTCTTCATTTTTCCACTTTTTGCCTGTGGATTTAAGGCTTTTTCCACTACATTTTGTATCCAATACCTTAATTTTATCTATTTTATTGTATTATAAGGAATTATGTGTTAATTTAATTTTAAGGTTACTACACTTTATACCGCTTTTTGCTACACTTTATATATTTCTACAATATAAGCAAATAGTTAACAAATAATTATATAACAATTAGTAATACATAAAAATTTGTGGATAAACGTATACAATCTGTAGTAACCATCCTTTTTTATAAACTTTTATAAATCAGAAGTAATAAGAATATATCTCTGATCATTTTCTACAATTGGTGGTTTACTCTTGTACAAAGTAAATCCCATATTATTTGAATCAAATGCAATTTTTAAATCAGGGTAATATTTTTCCTGAATAATTTTTATCTGATCTTTCAAATATGACCAATTTGTTCTGAACTGATCTTTATTCGAATGTTCATCTACTGGCATAAACTGATTTACAAAATTTTCTCGGGAAATATACAAAGGCTCTTTCAAACTGTTATTTCTGTATACAAACCATGCGTATATATCTTTTCCAATTGCCGAAGAAATACCTTTGTATGCTGTGTAATTAATTGGCACTGAATGACTTTGTGAAAATTTTGCAAAATCATCTGAAAGCACAATATTAAATGCTACATTCTGCTTTTCACCTTTTCTATCTTCAAGTTCTACATACTGCATACTCTTTATAAATGGAATTACGCCTGTAGAAACCTTTGTTGCTTTTACTTCTTCCCCTAGCCCATGATTTTCATCCAGCAAATCCTTAAATAAAGATGTCTGGGTTACTTTCATAATACGTTCTTCAAAATTAAATGATGCATTGGCAAAGCATTCCAGCTGTTCTTTGATTTCATTACATCTTGAAGTTGGCAACTGTAGTTCTTTCATCAGCTGATTTAAAGATTTGTATGTAATTACTACCTGTTCATCTGGATTGTTAGATTTATTTACAACTGCGTGTGTTGTAAGGATTGTCAAAAGTAATCGTCCGTATTTTCCAAATGGAACTTTTGTACCACTGCTTAAGCGTAAGGTTATATTATTATATTTTCTAACAAAGAGATTTTTCTTTACGTCTCGTGCTGGAAGTGCCGCTGCTATGAATGGTGCCGGCATATATCCGCGATATGGTTTTATCTCTTTGTTTTTATTATTAAATTCAACCAGTTCATCTATTTTTTCGAATAAATCCTGATTTAAATCATCTTTTTCGTTTTTCAATTTTCCCACCCTGAAAAGAGTCTAAAATCCCCTCTATTTCGCTTAAAATGGCCCTTTTTAACGCCTTTTTACCAAAAAACGTGATTCTAGTTGACCAAGCCTTAAAATAGGCCAAATTTTCAAAATTTAGACCCTTTCCAAAAGTCCGTCTTTATAGGCAATTACGCCTTCTGCTTCAAGCTGTTTTAATAATGTAAAAGCATCAATTACTCCCTGGGACATTGTTGTTCCATGTTGAATAAAATATGCTTTCATTTCCCGTTTTTTTGCTGTTGTCATGCGAATACCAACTGTAGTATCAGATACAGGCTTATTTTCTTCTGTAATTACATTAGAAGGTGCTACAGTTTGTATCTGTTGTTGTGGAACTACTACAGTTTCTATCTGCTGGTTATTCGAATTTGACAAATTTGACGATTCAATTTGTGTATTTTGTGTAACTTGTACATCTTGTTGTACAGGTTTAACGCTTGAACCACCAAAAAGGTTTCTCATCTGATCCAAATCGTCTTGAGATGCTTCTCTTTGTACCTTTCTTGTTGCTGCCATTGTTCTTTCCTACCTTATTTTTCGCTTAAACCCGCAGCAATTGCTGTGATAGTATCAAGAGTTTCTTTTTTAGCTTCAGTATTATCTATTGGTTCATGGGCATCCTGTGCTTTTTTGAATGCCTGATCTACAGGAATAATGTGAAGTTTCATTTCTTTAGGTAAAGTTTTTACCAAAGCATCAATTTTTCCTGTCTGAATAGAAAGACGATTGTCTCGACCGTTCAAAACAAGTCTTTTTATTTCTGCAGCTCGGCTTACACGTTTGGCACGATTTTTCAAATCATTAAGATTAGAAATGAAAATTTCCAATCCATCGAACGAGAAGCTGTCTATCATCATAACTGGAACGATTTCGTCAGATGCGATAAAACATGATTCTTCCAAAGGACCAAAATGTGGAGATGTATCAATGATACAGTAATCAAAAGCCTTTGCCAGTTCATCAGTTACGTCCAGCATAGCTTCTGGTTTTCCGTGAGCATCAGTTTTCTGGTAAACATTCAAACCGCCACCAACACCTGCAGTAGGCAACATAAAAAGATTTTTAATTCCTGTTGAAATTAAAGCATCTCCAATTCCAGCTTTATTCTGAAGAACATCTGAAAGCTCTGCAGACAATTCCTGATTATACCATGCAGATGCATTTCCCTGAGGGTCTGCATCAACCAAAACTACTTTATAATTTTTTGCTAATTCAGTGGCAACGCTAACGGCAACAGATGTTTTGCCAGTACCACCTTTCTGTAATGCGAAAGTTATTGTTTTCATTTTTCCACCCACTAAAATATTACCATCATTTAACTCGTTAAGCAAGTTAAACAATTTAACATTATAAAATGTATAACGTGTTAAACAAATAATACAAAATATACAATATTTTAATTAAACAAGATATACAAGTTTAACAAAATTAACAAAAAATCATGTGAAATTTGTCAAATTTGTGAAATTTAAAAATAGCTCCATAGATTGAATTTGAGGGCCTTTTTGAATTTGTTTGACATATTACTCGTTTAAACCCATGACCCCCTAAAATGGCCTTTTTTAAGCGAATTGAAGGGTAGGGGAGTTTGGGTGGAATAATGTTCAAATTTTAATCTAATGTAACCTGAGCCATGTAAAGAGAACGAGTTTTTAGGGTTTGATGTCTGTCTTTTCTAAAATCTAAATAGAAATCAGAACCATACCAGTAAGTAGTAATACCTGCCCAATGGCCACCATCATTAAAAATAGTTGAAGATATTATTTCTTGAATACTTGTATCATCACCTGATATTTTTGCATAAGTAGAAAGTTCTGTATAACCTTTGGATTTTAAAATTCTTAATTGGCTGTCAAATTCATATCTTCTGTCTCTATTAAAATAACCATTAAAACCCAAATATTCATTTAGCGCAGGTAAATACCAGATTATCTTATTCTCATTGTAGTTATTCTTTACTTCGTACAAATATTTGTGAACTTCCGAATGATCCAAAGCACCAGACGTATTTATTATTTTGATATAATTTGTCAGGCCATCTAAATCCATTCTGTCACTGCCACCCTTTCCATTCCATCCATGAGGGTAATCTGAGCTCCAATTATCAGTTATTACATAGCGAGCCTCGGCATCCCTTTCAATAGCAATAATCTTTACTTTATCTGTAAAACTACTGGAAGCTTTTGTATCTATGTTTTCAATAATAATTCCCACTGGTTTACGACCTGTTATTACTGCATTATCTAGATCTTCAATTGAAGACCAATAGCAGTCGTCGTAGAAAATGTAACCTACTTCAGGAACGGCAGTTATATCTTTTGTTGTAGTATTGCAGTTACCGGCAAAATCATAATCTTTTATAGTAATTGTATGGTGTCTTGAATCTGCACCTAAATTTCTAAGTTTTTTTGTAGCAGCAGTATTAAATTCTACACCGGCAATATCTGTTTTATAATAATCGCTAGTTGAATTTGCATATTTTCTAACTTCTACAACATCTTTTGCAATTGTAGAAGCATAACTTACAGTTGAAGCTGCAGGTGGTGTAACATCGTAAACAAAATAGAAAGGATCTGATTTAGTTCCCTGTCCATTTTTATCAAAAGCTTCAAAATACAAAGCATATGTTCCTTCTGGTAAATCTTTATAACCGTTAGCAAGATTTTCTGAAACGTCAATTAATACACCACCAGTTTCAGTATTTGCATTTGCTCCAGTTCCGATTGTTGCATTCTGACCAACTATAGATAATTCTAAGACTCTTCCCTGAGCAACAAGTATATTTCGACTTGCCGGGTAATATGTTGAGTTTACTTTTGTAATGTACCATTGAAGATTTCCAGGGCCAGAACCTTTGTCTGTAAATTTTCCCTTAACCCAAAATGACTTATTTTTTGCGTTAAATTTTGGTATATTTGTTACAGGTGTATTATTCACTTTGTCTAGAATTGACTTGTCAATTTTTTCTTTTTCACTTCTATAAGTATCTTGTTCTATATCTGCAAAATGAACTTCGAAAGTAGTCGTGTCAAATTCTGGAGGGGCAACATCTGTATCAAGGTTTGTTGCATACGTCCAACTGTATTCTTCCGAAAGATTAATTTTATTATTATTTATTTCATAAAAAAGATTTTTATTAAGAGTTACGAGAATATCTGTTGCACTTGGAGGTGCCTTGCTAACTATCTTGTTGTCAACAGTTTCAATTTTTGATGGAATTCGCAAAACTCTGGTATTAGAATCATCAAACTTTGGAATTCCGTAGTGCTGAAGATAGTTAATTGAATCGTTTGTATATTTAGTAATTGAAATATTCTTGAAAACATAGGAATTTGGATTGGAGCCGTCCCAATAAGCGTGGTAATATTTTTTGTTTATTCCATTTTCATAGTAAGTAATACCAGTAGCTTCAAAGGCATTTTCTAAAGGAACGTTCATGCTTTTAAGTTCTTCTTCTGTCCAATAAATAGATTTTTCAGACATCTCTTTATTGAACATAATTACAATTGGGCGATCACGGTAAACACCATTTGTATCGTACAAAGGAGTAGCACTTACGACCTTAGGACGTATTTCGCAATATGGTTCAATAAGCACATTAAGTCCAGCCAAACCTTTATTTAATGTAAATTTAGTATTGTTGTCGTAAATGTCATCAAATTCTATATTGTCTTGATTTTCAATTTCTTTATTAGTTTTTCTGTCTACCACACGCCAGCGAATAAATTGATAATTAGAATCGGCATTAAACATTAAGGAAATAGTGTCAGTTTCTTTACATTCAAGTGTTTCGTTTGGCGAAATTTTTCCATAAGAAGAAGTTACAAGAATAGGGTAGCTTGGAGCATTTTCATATTGAATTCTTGCTTCAATATCAGCTTTTATAAGGCTTCCGTTCAAGAAATTTTCACAGGCTGTTGTGAAAAATAGTGCTGTTAATATAAGTGAAGAAAATATTAGTTTAGTTTTGCTGTGCTGTGCTGTGCTGTGCTGTGTAATTTTGTGATTTTTAAACTCATTGTCAACTATACTCCTAGGCAGGATTATACCACAAACTTGAAATGGGATTCAATTTGTGTGCAATGAGGCTATTCTCTTGTTGACAAAATACCCCTATGGGGTATATTCTACAGAACTATTATGGAATCAAAAGAAGTTATATCAGAAGAATGTTCATGCTGTTCAGGTAAGCATAAAGAACGCGATGAAAAAGAATTTAAGGATTTGATGAATCGTCTTAAGCGTATAGAAGGGCAGGTACGAGGTGTAGAAAATATGCTTGAAAATGATGTTTACTGCACGGATATTCTGATTCAGGTTTCTGCTATAAATTCTGCGTTGAATAGCTTTAATAAAGTGTTGCTTGCAAATCATCTAAAAACTTGTGTAGCCGAAAATATTCGAAATGGAAATGATGAAGTTATTGATGAGCTTACAACTTTACTTCAAAAACTAATGAAATAAAGGCAGGTAGTTATGGAACAATATAATGTAACAGGTATGAGTTGTGCTGCTTGTGTTGCCAGAGTAGAAAAAGCTGTTAATTCTGTTGATGGGGTTACAAATTGTGCTGTAAGTCTTCTTACAAATTCTATGGGAGTAGAAGGTACTGCCAGTTCTGATGCCGTTATTCAAGCGGTTGTAAATGCCGGTTACGGTGCAAGTTTAAAAAAGAAGGATTTAAAAACCGCCGCTACTTCAGATGAAGAAGCATTAAAAGATACAGAAACACCAAAATTAAAAAAACGCCTCATTGCATCTGTAATTCTGCTTGTACCTTTAATGTATGTTTCTATGGGTCATATGATGTGGAACTGGCCTGTCCCAAATTTTATGCAGGGTAATCATGTGGCAATGGGGCTTTATCAGCTTTTGGTAGCCGCATTGATAATGATAATTAATCAGAAGTTTTTTATAAGTGGCTTCAAAGGCCTGCTTCATCGCTCCCCAAATATGGATACTCTTGTTGCTCTAGGAGCTACTGCTTCGTTTGGCTACAGTGTTTATGCACTTTTTGCCATGACTGGAGCTGTTCTTGTCGGTAATGAAGAACAAGTTATGTATTTTATGGATCAGTTCTATTTTGAATCTGCTGCAACAATTCTTACTCTTATTACTGTTGGAAAAACTCTCGAATCTTATTCCAAAGGTAAAACTACAAATGCATTGAAATCTTTAATGAAGCTTGCTCCAAAAACTGCGGTTATTTTAATAGAAGGAAAGGAAACTGTTGTTGGTGTTGAAACTGTAAAAGTTGGAGATAAGTTTATTGTACGTCCCGGTGAAAGCATTCCTGTAGATGGAATTGTTGTTGAAGGTGAAAGTGCCGTAGATGAATCTGCACTTACAGGTGAAAGTATTCCTGAAGAAAAAGTTTACGGTGATAAGATTTCGGCAGCCACAATTAATACTTCTGGGCATTTGGTGTGCCAGGCAACTAGGGTAGGGGAGGATACTACTTTAGCTGGAATTATTCAGATGGTAAGCGATGCTGCCAGTACAAAAGCTCCAATTGCAAAAATTGCAGACAAGGTGGCAGGTGTTTTTGTACCTGCGGTCATTCTAATTGCCATAATTACTTTTGTTGCCTGGATGATAGGGGGACAGACCCTGGGGTATGCAATTTGCCGTGCCGTTTCGGTTTTGGTAATAAGCTGTCCTTGTGCTTTAGGATTGGCGACACCGGTTGCAATTATGGTAGGAAACGGCCTTGGCGCACGCAACGGCATCTTATTTAAAACTTCCGAAAGCCTTGAACTTACTGGTAGAGCACAATTTGTTGTTCTTGATAAAACTGGAACCATTACCGAAGGAAAACCATATGTTGTTGATGTAAATCCTTCAGTTAATATAGGAAAAACTGGATTATTGCAGGTAGCATATAATCTTGAAAAAAAATCTGAGCATCCTTTGGCAAAAGCGGTTGTGGAATTTGCTGAAAATAATGGACTTCAGTATTCTGCACCAGAAAAATTTGAAGCAGTTTCTGGTCGAGGTGTTAAAGCTTTTATAAATGGAAACTGGGTTTACGGTGGTAATAAAGATTTTATTTGTACAAATTGTAGTGGAGTTACAGAGGGAGTAAATAATTCCAGCAGTCTTGTACCTCAAGAAATGACACCGCTTTATTTTGCATCAGAAAATCAGTTTTTGGGAACAATTTATGTTGCTGATAAAATAAAGGCCGACTCACCTGAAGCTGTTGCTGAATTAAAGAAACTTGGCCTAGAAGTTGTAATGCTCACAGGTGATATTCAACAGACAGCTTGCTTTATTGCAAATCAGGCGGGTATTGCTAGTGAAGATGTTATTTCTGGGGTTCTTCCAGGAGATAAGGCAAATCAGATTAAAAAACTTCAGGAAAAAGGCAAAGTTATAATGGTAGGTGATGGAATTAATGATGCTCCTGCTCTTACTCAAGCCGATTCGGGAATTGCCATAGGTGCTGGAACTGACATTGCCATAGATGCAGCAGATGTTGTTTTAATGAAAAACAGTTTAATGGATGTTGTTTCCGCAATAAAGATAAGTAAAGCTACTATAAAAAATATCCATGAAAATCTGTTCTGGGCATTTATTTATAATTCAATAGGTATTCCGCTGGCTGCCGGTTGTTTTGTAAAGCTTTTTGGTTGGAGTCTGAATCCAATGTTTGGGGCTGCGGCAATGGGACTTTCCAGTTTCTGTGTAGTTACAAATGCTTTGCGCCTAAATTTTATAAAAACTGTAGAAAAAAAATCTGTAATAAGTAAAAATATCGAAGTGAAAGAGGAGGATAAACAAATGCAAATTACAGTAAAAGGAATGATGTGTGCACATTGTGAAGCTCACGTAAAAAAGGCTTTGGAAGCAATTGATGGAATTGAAAGTGCTGTTGCTTCTCATGAAGAAAATCTTGTAACAATTACAACTTCAAAAGATGTTGATGAAGCTCTTATTAAGGCTGCTGTAATTGATGCTGGTTACGAATATGAAGGAGTTAAATAAACTCAATCATGTTTAGTTTGTTGTTTTCTACTGTATTTGTTCTCATTATTTATATGGCAATTGGGTTTATCCTTGTAAAAGCAGGAAAAGCTTCTCTTGGTCATATAAAGTCAATAACTGGGCTTTTAATTTATGTACTTGGTCCTGCCATGATTTTAAATTCCTTTCTTCAATTGGAATTTTCGTGGGAAGCCTTTGCTAAGATTGGAATTTATTTTTTTCTTTCATTATTAGCTCAGCTTTTGTTCTTTTTACTTATTTTCCTCTTTCTGGGACGTAAGTATTCAGATTCAAAATATAGAATTCTTACAGTAGGATCTGTTTTGGGAAATGTAGGATTTCTTGGAATGCATGTATTATCCAGTATTTTTCCTACAGAACCCATTGTTCTTTGTTATAGCTCAATAAATGTTATGACAATGAACCTGATTGTTTTTACAATTGGAACTTATCTTATTACAAATGATAAGAAATTTATTTCTGTAAAAAGTGCAATATTAAATCCTACAACTATATCTTTAATTATTTCTATTCCACTTTTTATGGCAAATTTGAAATATCCTGAACTGATAGTACAACCTGTTGGATTGCTTGCAAAAATGAGTACACCAGTTTGTATGATTATTCTTGGAATGCGACTTGCCCAATCATCTTTCAAGAATCTTTTTACAAGAGGTTTTGTTTATGCTACCTGCCTCTTGAAATTAGTTATATTTCCGCTTCTTGTATTCTTATTTGTGAAATTGATACCTATTGATGATGCAGTTTTAAAAACATCCCTTGTGGTTCTTGCTATGACACCTTCTGGTGCAATTATAGAATCCCTAGCGGAACTTCACGACTGTCAGCAGGAATTTGCAGCAAATGTTGTTCTGTTAACTACAATTTTGTGTGTAATAACCATTCCTGTTATGTGTATGTTCATACTTTAATAACAGATTTTTCTTTCTTTAAAATTAGTTATTAAGGATTATAATGTAAGTATGTCAACAAAATTTCAGTTGTTTAAACAAAAAATTGTCAATAACTATATTATGACTCGTGAGATTAAGGATGTAGTTGTTGAACGAAATCATAAAGTGCTTATTAAGGTTTCTTTGTCTCTTTTTTTTCTTAGTGTACTTTCATTGTTCCCATTACTTATGTCACTTGAAAGTAATGACGCAGGAAAAAGAGATTATATTCTTCATTATGCTTCTTTGGCAACTGTAGAATTAATAACTTTATTAGTTGAAATTTTATGTAAAAATATAAAAAAATTCCGCACTTCAAATTTACTTTTGATTTTTAATTATGCGGCTCTTGAATTTTGCTGCTATTATATTTTCACCATCGGAGTTAATCCTTTTAATTCTTTGATTATTTTTGTTTGTCTTGCAACTTTAGTTCCATTGATTTATGCAATTGAACCTCTCTATTATTCAATCATTATGATTGTAATTGGGTTCTTAATGGGGCCAAGATTTATTGAACTTTACGGAACTAATTCTGCAACCAATGGATTCGTTTATATTATTATTATGTCCGTTTTGGCTTTAAGCAGATGGTTTTATATTAAAAATACTGTTGATTATGAATATAAAACACAAGAGCGCGAAAGGCAGATTCAGAAGGAACTGGAGATGGCTGCTTTAGTTCAGAAAAGTTTTTATCAGCATGATTTAGCAAGTGTTACAAACTGGAATATTGCTTACTACAACGATCCAATGCTGGGTGTTAGCGGAGATTTATTCGACTTTTTTGTTCGTCAAAATAAACTTTCTGGATTATGTATATTTGATGTTTCTGGACATGGCCTTGCATCTGGTCTAGTTACAATGATGGTTAAAAATACCATGGAAGAAGAATTCTATGAAAATGAAGATGTAGAATTAGACTTTACCATGAAGCGAATTAATGAAAGAGTTCGCACAGAAAAAGGTAGTATTGAAAATTATCTTACAGGCATTATTTTAAGATTTACAAATGATAATATTGAAATGGTAAATGCCGGACATCCAATTCCTATTATTTATGATTCAAAATCTAAAAACTGTGAATTTTATGATTGTGACATAAAAGACATACAAGGCGCTATTGGTTTAGGTGATTTAAATTTTGATTTTACAACTAAAATTGTAGATCTTAAAAAGAAAGATAGAATTATTTTATTTACAGACGGTGTAATTGAAGCTAAAAACGTTAGAAACGAGGAATTTGGAAAAGAACGTTTTCTTGAATCGGTTCAAAAACATTGTGAGTTGGATGTAAAAAGTTTAATTGATGCAGTTGTTGAAGATGTTAATCAGTATATTGGAACAGCTACTCGCACAGATGATATTTCTATTGTTGTTATCGAAAAAAAATAAAATCATTTATAAATAATTTTTAATTATATTAAAGAAATTTATTAAAATTTAATTTTTATATTTACACTCGAAAAAGAATTTACTATAATAATCTCAGTTATTCTAAATGAGAGGTATATGGAATGAATAAGACAATTAAATCTGTAGTATCTGCAGCTTTAGTTTTGGCAGCTTGTGGTTCAGTTTTCGCAGCTCCAAAAAAAGCAGCAACTATTAAAATTGGTGGTGTAGCACCTCTTTCTGGTGGTGTAGCAGTTTATGGTGTTGAATGTAAAAACGGTATTGACCTTGCTGTTGCAGAAATCAACGCTGCTGGTGGTGTAAACGGTCAGATGCTTGAATTCATCTGTGAAGATGATGAAGGTGATCCAGCTAAATCTGTATCTGCTTACAAAAAACTTATTACAAAAGATAAAGCAAGACTTATTGTTGGTTCTTTAACTTCTGGTTGTACTCTTGCTATTACAAGTCAGGCTCAGGCTAATAAAGTTCTTCAGATTGCTCCAGCTGCTACAGCTCCTGCTATTACTGATGCTGGTAACTATATTTTCCGTACATGTTTTATTGACCCATTCCAGGGTCGTGTTGGTGGAAAATTCTCTGCTGAAAATCTTGGTGCTAAAAAAGCTGCTGTTCTTTATGATATCGGAAACGACTATTCTGTAGGTCTTATGGAAAACTTTGTTTCTGAATTCACAAAACAGGGTGGTACAATTGTTGCAAAAGAATCTTATGGTACAGGTGAAAAAGATTTCAATGCAATTATTACAAAAGTAAAGGCTGCTAATCCTGATGTAGTATATCTTCCAGATTACTATTCTACAGTAGCTCTTATTGCAAAACAGCTCCGTGCTCAGGGTGTAAAAACACCTCTCGTTGGTGCTGATGGATGGGATGGTCTTACAGAAAACGCTGGTGATGAAGTTTTGAATGGTTACTATTCAAATCACTATGCTGAAGACTCAGATTCTCCTGCTGTACAGAAATTCGTAAAGAACTTCAAAGCAAAATATGGAAAAAACCCTAACGCTTTCGCAGCTCTTGGATACGATTCAATTTATATGTTGAAAGATGCTATTATTGCTGCTGGTTCAACAGATGCAACAAAAGTTCGCGATGCTCTTGAAAAAACAAATGGTGATTATGTAACAGGTCACATTAAGTTCGACGAAAAACGTAACCCAATCAAATCTGCTGTAATGGTTAAGATGGTAAAAGATGGTAACAAGCTTTCACAGGCTTATGCTGCTACAGTTTCTATCGACTAATTTCTGATTTGAAAACTAAACTTTAATTTATGGGTGCTGTCATACTTCTTGTGTGACAGCACTTTTTTTTAAATGATTTTTTTACTATAATTGAATGTATTTTAAAATTGGAGGAAAAAAAGTAATTGGATACCTTCTTAAAACAGATTATTAATGGTCTTTCATTGGGTAGTATTTACGCTTTAATCGCCCTTGGATACACCATGGTTTACGGAATTGTAAAATTAATTAACTTTGCCCATGGTGATGTTATGATGGTTGGTGCGTATACTGGCTATTTTATTTTGCGTGCTTTAGGAGCAACTCCATTTGGTTTATGTTGTGCTTTCTTAGGAGCAATGGTTGTATGTTCATTACTCAGCCTCTTAATTGAACGTTGTGCATATAGACCTTTACGTTCGGCTCCTCGTTTAAATTCATTAATTACTGCTATTGCTGTTGAATTGATTTTACAGAATGGAATGCGTGTATTGCCATTTGTTGGTCCAAATCCTCGTCAGTTCCCTACAATGGATACAAAAATCTTCAATATTGGAATTTTTTCAATTTCGAATATACAGTTTATAGTAATTGTTTCTTCTGCTGTATTAATGCTTATTTTGAACTATGTAATTAATTATACAAAAACAGGTAAAGCAATGCGCGCCGTTAGTTATGATATGGGTGCTGCAAGTCTTATGGGTGTAAATGTAAATAAGACAATTGCTACAACTTTTGTTATTGGTTCTATTCTTGCAGGTGCAGGTGGTGTTCTTTATGCTACTGCTTATCCTCAGATTGATCCAACAATGGGTTACATTCCAGGTCTTAAAGCCTTCGTTGCAGCCGTTCTTGGTGGAATTGGTTCTGTACCAGGAGCTATGCTTGGTGGAGTAATTCTTGGTGTTGCTGAAACTATGACTAAAGCATATCTTTCATCTCAGTATGCTGATGCTATTTCATATTGTATTTTAATTGTAATCCTTCTTGTAAAACCTACAGGTCTTTTAGGAAGCAAGAAAGTTGTTAAGGTATAAGGAGGAGATTATGAAAGATAAATTTGTACGTAATTCAATAATTCTTACATTGATTGCAGCTGGTTGTATTATTATTCCAGGTGCATTAATTCAGTTGAAGAATATTTTTTATGATCTTCCTGTTGGAATCGATGCTTATTGGGCACAGGTTCTTACACTTGCTGGTGTAAATGCAATTATGGCCCTTAGTGTAAACGTAGTTTGTGGTATTACAGGCCAGCTTAGTTTAGGCCAGGCTGGATTCCAGGCAATTGGTGCTTATGCTGCAATTCTTCTTACAACTAATGCACATGTACCTCTCCCAATTAGTATTATATTAGCTGGTATTATTGCTGCAATTTTTGGTTTCTTAATTGGGTTCCCAACATTAAAACTTGAAGGCGACTATCTTGCAATTGTAACTTTGGCCTTTGGCGAAATTATTCGCGTAGTTTTATTAAACCAGAAATCTTGGACTGGTGGTCCAAATGGTATTCAGTTCAGTACAGTTTTCACTACATCTTTGGATTGGGGAGCAATGATAGCTTATGTTTCTGTAATTGGAGCTTTGGTGCTTATTGTAGTCTTCCTTCAGAACTTCCTTCGTTCAACTTATGGACGTGCAATTATGGCAGTTCGCGAAGATGAAATTGCTGCTAACAGTTCCGGAGTAAGTGTATTCCGTTACAAAATGATTGGTTTCGTAATTGCTTCCTTCATTGGTGGAATTGGTGGTGCTTTGTATGCTCCATTAATAGGATTCGTAAAACCAGACCTGGCATCTTTCAACAACTCTGTAAACCATTTGATTTACGTTGTTCTTGGTGGTATGGGAAGTACAACAGGTGCAATTCTTTCTGCATTTGTTCTTACAATTCTTCAGGAAATCTTACGTTTCTTACGCGATTACCGTTTGCTTATTTATCCATTAATTTTGATTTGTATGATGCTCTTTAGACCGCAAGGTCTTTTGGGAACTGCAGAATTGTGCTTCTTCAAAATCCCAGATTATTTTAAGGCAATTGGCCGCTGGTTTAAAAAGATTTTTTCAAAAAAAAGTAAGGAGGCAGAATAATGGCTGAAGAAAAACGCGAATTGCTGCTTCGTGCAAAAGATATTTCTATCGTATTCGGTGGATTACGTGCCGTATCTAACTTTTCTCTTGATTTATATGAAGGTGAATTGATTGGTTTAATTGGTCCTAACGGTGCTGGTAAAACTACTGTATTTAATATGCTTTCTGGAGTTTATAAACCTACAGAAGGAACAATTACTTTTGTTGATAAAAAAGGAAATATTCAGGTTATTAATAAGAAAACTCCTGCTCAGTTAAACAGAATTGGTATTGCCAGAACATTCCAGAATATTCGTTTGTTTTCTGCAATGACTGTTAAGGAAAATATTAAAATTGCTCTTCATCAGAGTAGGGGAGTTACTCCTTTAGATGTAGAATTCCGTACTAAGAAGTTCCGCAAAGATGAAGAATTAATGGATGAAAAAGCATTACATTTGCTAAGTTTATTCCACATGGAAAATAAAGCTGATGATTTGGCAAAGAATCTTCCATATGGGGAACAGCGTAAATTGGAAATTTGTCGTGCTCTTGCATCTGGTCCAAAGTTACTTCTTCTTGATGAACCTGCTGCTGGTATGAACGGACAGGAAACTGAAGAACTCATGGAAATGATTGCGTTTATTCGTAAAGAATTTAATCTTACAGTTCTTCTTATTGAACATGATATGAAACTTGTAATGGGTATTTGTGAACGCCTTTTAGTTTTGAACTATGGTAGTGTTATTGCCGCTGGTACTCCTGCAGAAATTCAGAGTAACCCAACAGTAATTAAAGCTTACCTAGGTTCTGGTTATGAACAGATGGCTGGAGGTGACAAATAATGAGCATGCTTGAAGTAAAAGATTTAGTAGTTTCTTATGGAGCAATTAAAGCGCTTAGAGGAATCAGTTTTGATGTAAATCAGGGTGAAATTATTACTTTGATTGGATCAAATGGTGCTGGTAAAACAACAACATTACATTCTCTTAGTAATCTTATTAAAAAGGCTAGTGGTTCTATTACTTTTGATGGTGTAGATATTACTAATCTTTCTGCAGATAAAATTGTAAAAATGGGATTAGTTCAGGTTCCTGAAGGACGTCGTGTTTTTGCAAATATGAGTGTAAAAGAAAATCTTGAAATGGGTGCATACCTTCGTACAGATAAAGAACAGATTAAAAAAGATTTGGAATGGTGTTACGAATTATTCCCTCGTCTTAAGGAACGTTTAACTCAGCTTTCTGGAACACTTTCTGGTGGTGAACAGCAGATGTTAGCTATGGCTCGTGCCCTTATGTCTCAGCCAAAACTTCTTCTTTTGGATGAACCTTCAATGGGGCTTGCTCCAATTTTGGTAGATGAAATCTTCGAAATCATTCAAAAAATCAGTTCTGCAGGTACAACTATACTTTTAGTTGAACAAAATGCATATAAAGCTTTGTCAATTGCCAATCGTGCGTATATACTAGAAACAGGAGAAATCACTAAAGGTGGTAATGCCAGTGATTTAATTACTGATAAATCTGTAATTTCCGCTTATTTAGGCGGTTAAGGAGGAGACCCTTATGTTAGTAAAAGACGTAATGACAAAAAATCCAATTACAATTGAAGTAAAAGCTTCTGTATTGGATGCAAAAGATTTGATGAAGAAAAATGATATTAATAAATTGCCAGTTGTAGATAAGAGTGGCAATCTTGTTGGTATTATTACAGAAAATGATTTGCAGCGTGCTGCTCCAAGTGATGCTACAACTTTGGATGTTTACGAACTTGGTTATCTTTTGAGCAAACTTACTGTTGAAAAGACAATGGTAAAAGATGTAAAAACAGTTGCAGATACAGAAACTGTAGAAGAAGCTGCTAGAATTATGGCTGATGGACATTTTGGTTGTCTTCCTGTTATGGAAGATAAATTGTTGGTTGGAATTATTACTGACGGCGATTTATTTAAAATGTTTATCGAAATGTTCAATGCCCGCTCTGCAGGTGTACGTGCAATTATTGATATGAGTGATAAATCTGGAACTTTAAGTGTATTTACTCAGAAAGTTGCAGATAAAAATGGAAAAATTATTTCTTGTATCACAACTCCTGCCGCATCAGAAGATAGAAGAACTGTTACTGTAAAAGCAACAGGAATTTCTCTTTCTGATATGGAAGAAATTGCTAAATCTTGTGGAACTGTAGAAGATATCCGCGAGATTAAATAGTTTTATAAATCTTAATAAAATATATTATTTGTGCCGTCGCTGTTATTATCCACGAGAAAATATATAGGAGAAACAGCGACGGTATTGTTTTAAAGTAAGCAAAAACTGTGTAAATCCATAAGATTCGGAATAAGCAGGAACCAATTAAAACTATAATAGAAGGAACAAAAGTTTTTCCTAATCCACGACTTGCTGCCATTGTGTTATCCATAAAAGTTGCAAAAGGGTAGGAGAAGCTCATAATTCGTAAACGTAACATTCCTGCTTCTATAACTTCAGGATCCACTGTGAATATTCCAAGTAATTCATATCCAAATATATAGAAGAAAATACAAACTATAGTTCCAGCAAGAAAGGAGTATCCATTTGCAACAATAATAGACTGTTTTATTCTTTTCTTAATGCCAGCACCATAATTTTGTCCTATAAAAGTTGCACACGCTGTATAAAAAGCTCCCATGACATTGTAAACAATTGGGTCAAGATTTGATGAGGCTGCAGTTCCAGCTACCATTATGGCATCAAAAGAATTTACCCCATATTGAATGTATGTATTTGCAATGGCAAAAATTGCATTCTGCATACCAGAAGGAATTCCAACTTTAAAAATTCGCCTTGCAATTTCTTTACTGTAATTCATTTTTTTAAGGGTGAATTTTATATCGCCAATTCCTTTAATCAATGGCAGCATAACAAGAATTGCAGAAACGTATTGGGAAATTGCACTGGCTAAGGCAACTCCGGCACAATCCATATTCAAATTGATTACAAAAAATAAATTTAGAATTACATTAATTATTCCGGCAAATGCCAAGTAGTATAAAGGTCGTTTTGTATCGCCAGCAGCGCTTAAAACTGCATATCCGTAGTTGTAAATTGCAGCTCCAGGAATACCCAACATGTAAACCCGGATATAAACTGTAGCACCTTCTAAAAGCTCTGGCTTAGTTCTTATAAGCTTCATTACAGGTGCAGCTAAAATAAAGCCAAGTATTGCAAGTCCAATTCCAAATATTATAGAGATTATAAAAGAAGTATTTACAGAATCATCAAGATTTTTTTTATTTTTAGAGCCAATAAAGAAGGCAACTATTACGTTTATACCTCCCGAAAGCCCCATAATTAAACCGGTAAAGAGAAAAAGAATTTGTGCAGTTGAACCTACTGCACCTAAAGCAATGGTGCCTGCAAATCTTCCGACTACGGCAATATCAGCAATGTTGAATAAAACCTGCAGAAGATTTGAAAAAATAAGTGGGATGCTATAAAAGAATATTCCCTTTACTACAGAACCTTTTGTTAAATCTTTTTCGTAAGACTTTTGTGACATAAAGGAAATTTAGTGAATAATAAAATGTTATTCAATACGGGTAAATTGTGTGATATATTATAAAAGAAAGGAGAATTAATAAGTGAAAAAAAATCGTTTTGCGTTTATTTTCGCAGGATACGTAGTTGCACTTGTTGCAGCTTTTGTGTTCATTATGGCATGTACTAAAAAATCTTCTGTTGCTTATACAGATGGAACTTATGTTGGTACAGGTGAAGGTCGTAATGGTCCTATTGAAGTTTCTATCACAGTTAAAGATGGAAAGATTGTAGCTGGTGATATTATTTCTGAAGAAGAAACTGATTTTGCTAAGCCTGCTATTCGTGATATTTTGGATCAGGCTGTATCAAAAGGAAATATGAAATCTTTTGATGCTGTTTCTGGATGTACAATTTCATCTAAAGCTACTGCACAGGCTGTTAATAATGCATTGGATAAGGCTGCCGGTGTTGTAGTTTCTGCTGCCGCTGTAAAAGATGAAGAATGTGACATTGTAATTGTTGGTGCCGGTGGTGCAGGTCTTTGTGCTGCTATTGAAGCTAAACAGGGTGGTGCTAAAGTTATCGTTCTTGAAAAAATGGGTGTTGCCGGTGGTAATACAATTAGTGCTACAGGTGGTTTGAACGCTGCAGAAACAAAGATTCAGGCAGGTCTTGGAATTGCTGATAGTAAAGCTCAGTTTATTGAAGATACAATGACTGGTGGTAAAAATATCAATGATTTGGCTCTTGTAACTGAAATGGCAGAAAAAGCTCCAGAAACAGTAGACTGGCTTATGGAAGTTGGTGTTGACCTTTCTGATGTTGGTAAAATGGCTGGTTCAACAAATAGCCGTACACACCGTCCTCAGGGTGGTGCAGCTGTTGGTGCTCATATGGTTCCTGTTTTGGAAAAAGCTGCAGAGTCTGCTGGTATTGATTTGCGCAAAAACTCAAAAGTTGTTGATGTTATTTCTGATAACGGTAAGGCTGCAGGTGTAATTGTTGAAAAAGATGGCAATACATACACTATTAAAGCTAAAGCAGTAATTCTTGCTTCTGGTGGTTTTGGTGCTAACCCTGATATGGTTGTTAAATATCAGCCAGGTCTTGTAGGTTTTGGTACAACTAACCACAAAGGTGCAACTGGTGATGCTTTTGCATGGATTGAAAAGTTTGATGCTGCTCTTACTCAGATGGAAGAGATTCAGACTCATCCAACTGTAGTTCCTTCAAATGGTGTTATGATTACAGAAGCTGTTCGTGGAAACGGTGCTATTATGGTAAACCGCGAAGGTAAACGTTTTGGTTCTGAAATGGCAACTCGCGATGTTATGAGTGCTGCTGTTCTTGAACAGACAGGAAAAACTGCTTACTTAGTATTTGATACAAGTGTTCGTAAATCTTTAAAAGCTATTGAAGGTTATGTAAAACAGGGACTTCTTACAGAAGGTGCTACTCCTGATGAATTGGCAGAAAAACTTGGTATGCCTGCTGGTTCACTTGCCGCAACAATTGCTACTTATAATGGTTATGTTGCTGCAGGTTCAGATCCTGATTTTGGTCGTAAAGGAAGTGAAATGCCACGTCAGTTGAATGAAGGGCCTTACTTTGCAGTTGAAGTTGGACCTGCTATTCACCACACAATGGGTGGTATTAAGATTAATACTAAAGCTGAAGTGTTGAATACTAAGGGTGCTGCTGTACCAGGTTTATTTGCCGCTGGTGAAGTAACTGGTGGAGTTCATGGTGCTAACCGTCTTGGTGGTAATGCTGTAGCTGATATTTGTGTATACGGTAAAATTGCTGCAGATTCTGCTTTAGCATATATTAAATAGTAGAAACTAAACTTTTTAGTAAAAAGCGCTGTTCTTAAATGGATAGCGCTTTTTTTTCGTAACATCTTATAACAAAAACTTTATAAATACTGTAGAAAATAAGTTGATTTTCAAATATTGGAGTGATAAAATATTAAGGATAGGATTATCATATGGAATCTATAGAATTTTTGGAAAAGTTTCTTCATTCTTTTGAACGTTATTACACTATAAAAAAAGAAGATGTAACCCCACCTTTTAATGCAGAAGCAGAATTTCGTTCTCATGGTGAACAGTATGTATTAATTAAGGCTGCAAAAATTGCCGATATAGATTCTAATGACTTTGTTTATTTTAAAACTACAGAGTCTTTATCCGGAGAAGAGTTAAAAAATCTTATTAATGCTGCATGGGAATCTGGTTTAAGCAGAGTTTCTCCATATTATGGACATAGAAATTCTGATGTAACTGTGGTTGTCATAGCAGACAAAATTGAAGCTCCAGTAGCTAAACTCATTAAAAAAACTAAGCTTTCTAAAACTTACAGAATGGGTATGTGGGGATGGAGTAATTTTCGATTGGCTGCAATAGATCTTTCTTCGGGTGGGATTTATACAAACCGTTTAGGTTCTGATCTAAAGAAACTTCTTGCAAATATTAAATAACTTTAAATTTTCCAAAGGGGGAAAATGAAATGACAGCATTATTAATCATTCTTGCTGCAATTGCCATTCTTTTCTGTGGTTATGTTTTCTACGGAAAATGGCTTTCTAAACAGTGGGGAATTGACCCTGCTGCAAAAACTCCTGCACAGAAAATGCCAGACGGTGTTGACTATGTAGAAGCTAAGCCAGCTGTTTTGATGGGACACCACTTCTCATCTATCGCAGGTGCAGGTCCAATCAACGGTCCTATTCAGGCTGCTATCTTTGGTTGGGTACCAGTATTCTTGTGGTGTGTAATCGGAGGTATCTTCTTCGGTGGTGTACACGATTTTGGTGCTTTGTTTGCTTCAATCCGTCATGATGGTAAATCTGTTGGTGAAATTATTAAATCATCAATGGGAAAGAAATCAAAGAAATTGTTCATCATTTTCGCTTTGCTCGTATTGATTCTTGTAATTGCTTCATTCGTAAACGTAGTAGCAGGAACTTTCTTCTCTGCTGACGGTGCAAAATTCGGTTTTACAACAAATCCAACAAACAATCAGACAACAGCTATTATTTCTGTATTGTTCATTGTACTTGCTGTAATCTATGGTATTCTTACAAATAAATGTGGAGTTAAAACTCTTCCAGCTACAATCATTGGTATCGTTGGTATTATCGCTATCGTTATCCTTGGTTTGAATGTTGGTTTCGTAATGAACCGCACAGCATGGATTATCTTTGTTTCTTTGTATATTGCAGTTGCTTCTTTAATTCCTGTATGGATTATGCTTCAGCCACGTGACTACCTTTCATCATTCCTTCTTTATGCAATGATCGCTATTGCTGTAGTTGGTATTGTTATGGGTGCTTTCACAGGTTCTGCAACATTTGAAATTCCTGCATTTACAGGTTGGAAAGTTGGTGGAAGTTTCATGTTCCCAACATTGTTCATTACAGTTGCTTGTGGTGCTTGTTCTGGTTTCCACTCATTAATCGCTTCTGGTACAACTTCAAAACAGCTTGATAACGAAAAGAATGCTAAAGCTATTGGTTACGGTTCAATGTTAATTGAATCTGCTCTTGGTATCATTTCTTTGATCGCTGTTGGTGTAGTTTGGGCTAACAGAGGTAAATATGGTTCTCCATCAGCTATCTTCGGTGCTGGTATTGCTACATTGTTTGGTGCTGAAGGAACTCCTGTTTACAATACAATTTCTGCTCTTCTTACACTTGCTGTATCTGTATTCGCTTTGACATCACTTGACTCAGCTACACGTTTGAGCCGCTTTATGTTCTCTGAATTGTTCTTGAACGAAGATGAAAAAGACTGGACAGAAGCTAAAGGTATTCGTAAGGTTCTTGCACACCCATTATTCGGTACATGTTTAATGGTTGTTGTAGGTGCCACACTTGGATTCCTTAAACTTTCTGCTATCTGGGCTCTCTTCGGATCAGCTAATCAGTTGTTGGCAGGTATTGCTCTTATGGCTGTTGCTGCATGGCTTGGTGAAGTTGGAAAGAACAACAAGATGTTCTTCATTCCAATGGCATTTATGCTTGCTGCTACATTGACACAGCTCATCATCACTATTGTTCAGAAACTTGGAGCAATGGTTGCTGGTGCAGAAGGTGCATTCTTCTGGGGTAACTGGTTCCAGTTAATCTTCGCTGCTGCTATGGCTGTTCTTGCTATTATTCTTGTTATTGAAGGTGTTCAGACTTTCGCTAAACAGGCTAAAAAGAACTAATTAGTAATTAAATTTATTAATTAAAATATAAAGGTTATTTGTTATCCAACATTGGTTAGCAAATAACCTTTTTTTATTGAGTAATACAGATTTGATGATATAATTTATCGTGAATTATTATGATAATATTTAGGAACCGGTAATGGGAAATAATGTAAGTAAATATTCATTCAAGTTATTGTCGCGCGATCAGAAAATTACCTTATTTGGAATTGCTTTCCTTTCTATATTGTTAGATATATTGTTTTTGTTTTCATCACTCAGTATTAAAGATGTTAGAAAAAAATCTGAGGCTGAAGACTTTGGTAAAAATCTTTCAACAAGTCTTTCTCTTATTCTAAGTCAATCTGTAAATACAACGCAAGTTTTAAAAAACTTATATCTTGATTATTCTGATATTTTTATTGATGAATTTGATAAATTAGGTGCAAGGATTATGTATGACAACCCAGAAATAGGAAGTCTTTATCTTGCACCTGACGCTGTTATTCAATGTGCGTATCCTCCAGAAGTTGCAGCCAGCACTATTGGTTTTAGAATGCTTGAAGATCCTGAGCAAATGGAAAAGGCAAAACTTGCTATAGATACTAAAAAAATTACAGTAGCAGGGCCTCATCGTCTTGTGGAAGGTAGTGTTGGTTTTATTATTAGGAATCCAATATTTGAAGATGGTCAATTCAAGGCATTTTCTATTGCGGTAATTGATTGGGAAAGGTTTGTTCGCCAGGCTATTTCACGAATCGATTCCGATGTAAATGAATACTATTTTGGAGTTTGGAAAAAAGATAATTCTCACATTGTTACAGATGAATATGGTTTTATTTTTAAGGATTGTGAAACTGATATTCCTCGTGATGTAGATATCGTTATGCATATTCCAAATGATGAATGGCATTTGTCTGTTTATCCTGTAAAGGGTTGGCCTTCGGTTAAGGATTTATATGTTGAAATTATGCTTTCAACAATATTCCTTCTTATTATCATTTTATTTTCATATTTCCATATGATAGATACTGCAGTCCGTCTTAGTTCTTTAAAATTTGATTCTTTAACAGGTTTACTTTCACGAACTTCTTTTTATGAAGAATTGAATAAAATTAAAAGAAATGATCCTAATGGATCCTACGATATTATTGTTGCAGATATAGAAAATTTTAAGGTTATTAATAGTGTTTACGGAACAGCTATGTGCGATAAAACCTTAAAGTATCTGGCAAGAGAGTTTGCTAAAGATAATAAAGATTCAATTGTTGCGCGCTATGGTGGAGATCAATTTATTGTTGTGTTCCCAACTGCTTCAAGTGAAGGACGAGAGCATTTTATAGAATTTGCAAGAAAAATTTCTGAACGTTCACCAATTGCTAATATAAAGATTAAATATGGATATTATGGAAATATAGATTTAAGTTTGCCTGAAAATATGATTTGTGACCGTGCTTTAATGGCGGCAAGAAGTATTTTGCATAATTATGATCAGATTATTGCAAATTATAACGGTCCAATTAGTAAACAGGTTATAAAAGAACAGGAATTGGAATCTTCATTCCAAAGAGCTCTGGAAAAAGGTGAGTTTAAGCTTTGGGTACAGCCAAAATTTGATACATTAACAGAAAAAGTTGTTGGCCTTGAAGCTTTGGTAAGATGGGTTAAAGAGGATGGAACTATAATTCCACCGTCAGATTTTATTCATGTTTTTGAAGATGATGGCTTAATTTCAGTTCTTGATGAATATATTTTCTGTAGGGTCTGTGAACGTTTACAGAAAATGATGCGGGAAGGCACAAAGATTTACCCAATATCTGTAAATCTTTCTAGAGCAACTTTAAGTCATTCTGAAACAATTGCTAAGTATGCAAATATTGTTAAGGATTATGGTATACCAATTGAATATGTACCATTAGAAATTACAGAAACTACACGTAAAACAGATGTTGCAATAAAGGAATTAACAGAACAGTTAAAGGAAGCCGGATTTAAAATTCATATGGATGATTTTGGATCTGGTCTTTCATCTTTGGAAAGTTTAAATATTCTTCCTTTTGATGTAGTTAAACTTGATAAGAGTTTAATAGACTATATTGGAACTTCTGGTGGAAATGAATTATTAAGACATTGTATAGAATTAGCTCATTTTAAGGAGTTAAAAGTTGTTGCTGAAGGTGTGGAAACAAAAGAACAACTGGAATTCCTTAGAGCTATGAACTGTGATTATATTCAAGGTTATTATTTTTCAAAACCATTATCATATGAAGACTCTTTACTGTTTTTTATGAAAATGTATGAGCAAAATAGAACCTAAAATTGAATTCTTAAAACTCAAGTAGGACAAAATGTTAGATTTCATCGCAAATGTAAACTCCCATGTAAATGCTTTTATATGGGGCGTTCCGGCAATGATTTGTATTGTTGGTGTAGGTATTATTCTTACAATAAAAACCAGATTTATTCAGGTTAGAAAATTTGGTATTTCAATGAAACGTACCATTGGAAAAATCTTTGATAAAAAAGATGCATCTGATGGTTCTATTACTCCATTTCAGGCTGTATGTACTGCTTTAGCCGGGACTGTAGGAACAGGAAATATTGCAGGTGTGGCTGGAGCTATTGCAATAGGAGGACCAGGGGCAGTTTTCTGGATGTGGTGTTCAGCTTTTCTTGGAATGTGTACTAAATATTCCGAAGTATTACTGGCAGTTCATTTTAGGGAACGTAATGAAGATGGTGAATATGTTGGTGGACCAATGTATTACATTAAGAATGGACTTTCTAAAAAATGGCATTTTTTAGCTTATGCCTTTGCAATTTTTGGTGTATTAACAGTTTTTGGAACAGGAAATGCCACACAAGTAAATACAATTATTTCAGCAATTAACACTGTCTTAATTGACTATAATCTTGTGGAAGGGGCCGGGTCTTTTACTATTAACCTTATAATTGGAATTTTTATTGCAGCATTAGTTGCTATGGTGCTGCTTGGTGGAATTAAAAGAATTGGTAGTGTTACAGAACGTCTAATTCCTTTTATGGCTTTATTGTATATAGTTTTATCACTCGGAGTTGTTGCAATTAATTTCCGAACAATTCCAGCTGTATTCAAATCAATTATTGCAGGTGCTTTTAATCCTAGAGCCTTTACTGGTGGTGTTGTCGGTGCAATGTTCATGAGTCTGAAAAAAGGTGTTTCCAGAGGAATCTTTTCAAATGAAGCAGGGTTGGGTACTGGTTCAATTGCTCATGCCTGCTCTGATACTAAAGATCCTGTAAAACA
The DNA here is from genome assembly GCA_045597485.1 of Treponema sp. Lineage (GTDB taxonomy): Bacteria > Spirochaetota > Spirochaetia > Treponematales > Treponemataceae > Treponema_D. The sequence continues at coordinate 4,389 of JAZLKI010000085.1, read as the reverse complement.
AGGTTTATTTGGAATTTTTGAAGTGTTTACTGATACTATAGTTATTTGTACACTTACTGCTCTGGTAATACTGACTAGTGGAATTACTATTAATTATGGTCAGGCTGCGGGTGCAGATTTAACTATTAGTGGATTTACTAAGACCTATGGAAATTGGGTTTCAATATTTACGGCTATAGCTTTATGTTGTTTTGCCTTTTCTACAATTATTGGTTGGGGATTATATGGTTCCCGATGTATAGAATTTGCTTTTTCTTCAAAAACGATTCGACCATTCCTTGTAATTTATTCTTTTGTTTCAATTATTGGGGCAACTATGGACTTAGGATTAATGTGGGATATTGCAGATACTTTTAATGGTTTAATGGCAATTCCTAACTTAATAGCTTTGTTTCTGTTGTCTGGTACAGTTGCAAAAATAACTAAGGAGTCAAAATTATAAAAAATATCCAATAAATATGTAGTATTTTCCTACTATATATTAGTGATTCTATATAATATTTAATATAAACAGTATCTAGGAGTATTATAATATGGAAAAATCGAAAGTATATTTTACTGATTTCAGAACACCTTCAAATGGAACTTCAATGCCTGAAAAATTGAAGAAACTCATTCGCAAAGCAGGAATTACTTCTATTAATATGGAAAATAAATTCGTAGCAATAAAGATTCATTTTGGAGAATTAGGAAATCTTGCATATTTGAGACCTAATTATGCTAAGGCTGTTGCTGATGTAATTAAAGAATGCGGTGGAAAACCTTTCTTAACAGATTGTAATACTTTGTATCCTGGTTCACGTAAAAATGCTTTGGATCATTTAAGTTGTGCTCAGGAGAATGGTTTTAATGAAATTACTACAGGTTGTCATGTTATTATTGCAGACGGTCTTTTAGGTACAGATGATGTGATAGTTCCTGTTGAAGGTGCTACATATTGTAAAGAAGCATATATTGGCCGTGCAGTTATGGATGCAGATATTGTTATTTCCTTGAACCATTTTAAGGGACATGAATCTACAGGTTTTGGCGGTGCTTTGAAAAACCTTGGTATGGGTTGTGGAAGCCGTGCCGGAAAGATGCAGCAGCATAACGCTGGTAAACCAGTTGTAAATGCTGATTTGTGTAAATGCTGTAAGAAATGTGCAAAAGAATGTGGTTCTGATGCAATTCATTTTGATACAGGAAAAGCTGTTATTAATCAGGATGAATGTAAAGGTTGTGGCCGCTGTCTTGGTGCTTGTGCTTTTGATGCAATTTATAATCCAAATGGAAATGCTAACGAAATTTTAGGATGTAAAATTGCAGAATATACAAAGGCTGTTGTAGATGGAAGACCTTGTTTCCATATCAATATGGTATGTGATATTTCTCCAAACTGTGACTGTCACGGTGAAAATGATGCTCCAATCTTGCCAGATGTTGGTATGTTTGCTTCATTCGATCCTGTTGCTTTGGACCAGGCTTGTGCAGATGCATGTCTCCGTTCAGAACCAATGCCTAATTCTCAGTTGTCGGACAATCTTGCTAAAGAGGGCTGGCATCACCACCATGATCACTTCCTGGATTCTAACCCAAATATTCGTTGGAAAGAAACTTTGGAACACGGTGAAAAACTTGGACTTGGAACTCGTGAATACGAAATTATTAAAATGTAAGTTGAACTAAGACAAACTTGATCTTTTACAAAAAGCTATTCTTAAAATGTCATCGTTTTGAACTTCTGGCATAAGAATTTTACCGCAATATGTAAAACCGAGTTTGTCTAAAAGAGAACGCATTGGTTTGTTGTTTGGGTGCGTATCTATTTTCATATATTTACATTTATCTAAGGCCCAGTTAATGCAATAGGTAGCTGAGCCTTTTATAATGGAAGAAGATGCGAAACAGTGGATTACGCCATAAGGTTCAGTACCATTGTCAGGCCATTTTCCTTCGAAAATAGATGAGTAGCATGGTTCAACAATGCCATTTGTAAATGCGAAAGTTGCTGTAATTTCAGTTTTGCCATTTATTTCAGCTTCACATACATATTGATATTTGTTTTTTATTTTAGATTGAATGCTTTCGATGGAAGGCCATACAGATTTGCCTTGAGAAGGGAGCCCCCATTGACTTTCGTTTCCATGATCTTTCATGAAAATTCTAGCCTTTTCGTATATTTCAAGCATCTTTGGAAGGTCATTTTCTGTAGCTAGTCTAATAAAGAACTCGTTCATATGACTAAAACTACAGTATATTCTGTAAAAATTCCATAGAGATTTTTTTGGAAATTAATTATAATTTCCCTATTCAATATATAGGAGAAAGTAATGAAAAAGTCATTATTTATTCTTGCTGTTGCAGCAATGTTTGCAACAGTATTTGTTTCATGTGGCGGCTCAAAAGAAGCCGTAGTAAAAATTGGTGTTTACGAACCAGCTTCTGGTGATAATGGTGCCGGTGGTAAACAGGAAACTCTTGGTGTTCAGTACGCTAATACAGTTACTCCAAAAGTAACAATCGGTGGTAAAGAATACAAAGTTCAGCTTGAAATTGTTGATAACGAATCTTCAAATGATAAGGCTGTAACTGCTGCTTCTGAATTGATTTCTAAGAATGTTTCTGTAGTTCTTGGTTCTTACGGTTCAGGTGTTTCTATCGCTGCATCAGATACTTTTGCTGCTGCTGATGTACCTGCAATTGGTGTAACATGTACAAACCCACAGGTAACTGCTGGTAACGATCACTACTTCCGTATCTGTTTCTTGGATCCATTCCAGGGTTCAGTTCATGCTAACTTGGCAAAAGATCAGTTTAATGCCAAAAAAGCTTATGCTTTGGCAAAACTTGGTGATGACTATTCTGTAGGTCTTTGTAAATTCTTTATGGAAGCTGCTAAAGGTCTTGGAATTGAAGTAGTATACGAAACATTCCCAGATGGAACTTCTGACTTTGCTGCATACGTAGCTAATGCTAAAAACTGTGGTGCTGATGTATTCTTTGCTCCAACTTCAATTGAAGCTGCTGCTCTTATTATCGAACAGGCTAATACTCAGGGATTAACAATTCCTCTCTTGGCTGGTGATACATGGGATTCTAACGTTATCTTGGCAGCTGCTAAAGGAACAAACATTGGTGTATATGTAACAACATTCTTCGTAGAAGGATCTACAGATAAAGTTGTAACAGACTTCGTTGATGGTTTCCGCAACTATTTGAACACAAATGCTACTGCAAAAACAAACAATGGTGGAGATGATGAAATAGCTGCTGTTTCTGCAATGGGATTCGATGCTTACTACACAGCTTTGGAAGCTTTGAAAAACGCTGGATCTACAAAAGGTGCAGATGTTAAGAAAGCACTTCCTTCAACAACATATACAGGTGTTTCTGGTAAAATCGCATTCGATTCTACTGGTGATGCTGTTCGCGATGTTGCTTACATCAAGAAGGTTAATACTTCAACAGGTAAATGGGACTTCGTTGCTCAGCAGAGTGTAAAGTAATGTGTAAGGCCGCTGGCGGCCGTTGTAAAATAGGGGGAATAGTTTTCTAATTCCCCTTATTTTTGTTATAATTTGTTCATTAATTTTTTTTAAGGATTTTCGAATGGATTTTCTATCAACATCACTTCCGTATATTCTTGCTGGTATTTCAACTGGTGGACAATATGCGCTAATTGCCATTGGATATACAATGGTTTATGGTATTCTTCGCCTTATTAACTTTGCACATGGCGATGTATTTATGGCAACTGGTCTTATTATGATTTATTCATATACTATTATGCCTCTTTGGATTTCCATTCCTCTTACTATCATACTTACTGTTTTACTTGGATTTGCAATTGAACGAGTAGCATATAAACCTTTACGTACAGCTCCTCGAATGTCTATTATGATTTCTGCAATTGGTATGTCTTACCTTATTCAGAATATTGCTTTGTATATTACAGGTGGATTGCTTAAAACTTATCCAAAGATTCCATGGATTTCTGATTCTGTAACAATTTTTGGTGCAATTACTAAACGAGTTACCGTAATCACACCGATTTTAACTATATTTCTTGTTGTTGCCCTTGTATTGCTTATTAATCATACAAAAATTGGTATGGCAATGCGTGCCGTTTCCAAAGATTTTGAAACAGCTCAACTTATGGGTATTAAAATCGACTCAGTAATTTCAATGACTTTTATTATTGGTTCATTCCTTGCTGCAGTCGGTTCTATTCTGTTCTTCTCAAATTATCCGGGTGTAACACCAACAGTTGGTGGTATGCCAGGTCTTAAAGCTTTCGTAGCAGCAGTTTTCGGTGGAATTGGTTCTATTCCTGGTGCTGTTATTGGAGCATTCCTTATTGGTATTTGTGAAAATATTATTAAAGGACTTGGATGGACAACATTTAGT
>JAZLKI010000084.1:0-49032 GCA_045597485.1 Treponema sp. | reverse complement strand
TCCTTTGTTTTATATTGTATTAATTGCCAGTGGCCATAGTGGAGAGGTAATACCCGTTCCCATTCCGAACACGGAAGTCAAGCTCTCTTACGCCGATGATACTGCTCTTTAGCGGGAAAGTAGGTAGCTGCTGGCTTTTTTTATTTAACTTCATTTATCTTGAAATAAAGTTCCGCTAAAGAGCAGGTACTGCTCTGGGTGAGAAAGTAGGCGCTCCTATGGAAGAAGCGTTAAGAAAACTGCGCAGGCAGTTTTTAGCTTCATCCATAATATTGCGGGAGAGAGATTTATCTCTCTGCTGCTGGCTTTTTTTTATTTAAATCTTGATATATACTTTTCTTTATGAAAAGATTTATTCTTGCACTTTCTGTTTTTTTCGTCTTTGCATTTTATTCTTTTGCACAGTTTTCAAATATTAATAGTTATGTTACACGATCCTGGACTTCTGCTGATGGATTACCTGGTAATTCTATTTCTGACATAATTCAGTCCAAAAATGGTTATATGTATTTTGGAACATATGAATGTCTAGTTAAGTTTGATGGATATGATTTTATAAATATTAATAAATATACAAATCCTGATTATTCTTTTATTTCTGCACGTTCGATTTTTGAAGATTCAAAAGGTAATCTTTGGATTGGTTCTAACGACGAAGGTGTTCAAAAAATTGGAAACAATTCTATAGAAATCTTTGATACACATAATGGCTTGCCTAGTAATTCTATCCGTGATTTTGTTGAAGATAAATATCATAATATATGGATTGGTACTGCAGCTGGTATTGTTTATATTACCCCTGACGGAATTGTAAAAGTTCCCGCATATGATGAAACAGTTAATATTGAGCATGTTATCGTTAATCAGCTTTTTTGCGACAGTGCAAATCGTGTATGGATTCTTACAAATGATGTTAATGGTCTGTATATTTATACTGGTAATTCGTTCCAACATTATGAAGATTTATTAAAGTTCGGAGATTTTATCCCATCTTCGATAGTTCAAGATAAAAATGGTGATATATGGATTGGCTTATCAACTGAAGGATTGGTCAAAATCTCTAATGGAATTATTTCAAAAGTTATTACCAATACAGTTGCAGATTATGAACCTACAAATTGCATGCTTTGTGATTCAACTGGTGCACTTTGGTTTGGATCTGAAAGGGGTATTGTTCTATTTAAAGACGGAACTTATTCGGAATATGAAGATTCTGAATCTATTTCTTCCGGTTCTATTAACAGTATTTTTGAAGATCGTGAAGGTAACATATGGATTGGTACTGCAAATAAAGGTCTTTCTAAGGTGAGTCCTGGTAAGTTCAGAATGAACAGATTAGCAGTGTCTGTAAATGCTATTTGTGAAGATTTTGAAGGACATGTTTGGATTGGTACAGACGACGGTCTTATCTGTTATTTAAACGATAATCAGGTTGAAAATGTTTTAACAGAAGTTTGTAAAGGTATAAGAATTCGCCACATTGGACTAACGGAAAAAGGAGATGTTCTTGTTAACTGTTATACAAAGCCTGGTTTGATTAGGTATGATGGTACGAATATAGTTAGCTGGAGTACCGATGAAGGTTTAGCGGGAAATAAAACTCGTGTTTCTATAGAATTGACTAATGGAGATTTATACGTTGGTACTACAACAGGTTTATCTATTATTAAGAAAGATGGCTCAATCAAAAATATCACTGTAAATTCCGGATTTGAAAATGAATATATTATGTGTCTTTATGAAGATTTGGATGGATATGTATGGGTCGGCACAGATGGTGGTGGAATCTACATTCTAAAAGACGAAAAAATTATAAAGAGACTGACAACTGAAAATGGTTTTTCAGGAAATGTAGTTTTCAAAATTATGCAGGATAGGAATAAAGTATTCTGGATTTGTACAGGTTCTGGTATTACAAGATATGAAAATGAAGCAGTTTTTAATTTTAATTCCAGTAATGGGCTAGGTTCAGACTCTGTTTTCCAGATGCTTATTGATGATGCAGATGTTGCGTGGATGGTAAGTAATCGTGGTATTTCTTCTGTAGAACTTAGTGATATGAATGATACTGCCAATGGAGTAAAACAGGGGATAGACTGTAAATTCTATACTCAGAATGATGGTTTGAAATCTTCGGGTGCAACTTCTACAGCTCTTAGTATGAAGGATAGGTATGGTAGAATCTGGTTTACTATGGCCGATGGTTTTGCGGTATATGATCCATTAAAATTGAATACGGCTGTTATTCTGCCACTTTTACAGGTAGAGTATGTAACTATAGATGAGGTAAAAGTTACCAATTTTTCAAATCCTATTGTAATTCCTGCAGGTGCAAAACATATCGATATTAAATACACAGGATTAAGTTTTACTGCCAGTGAACGAAACCGTTTTATTTTTAAAATGGAAGGCTTTGATTCTGATTATTCCGATCCTACAGCTAATAGAACAGTTTCTTATACAAACTTGCGTCCTGGAAAATATACATTCTATGTTTCGATGATGAATGGTGAAGGTCTCTATTCTGAAAATCCTGGTGTTATAGAGTTTATTCAGAAACCTTTTATATATCAGCGAAAGGCATTTTGGATCTCGATAGTTGCCTTTATAATTATAGGAATAGTCATAGGGTTCTATTCTGTAAATAAAATAAATAAAAAACGACAGCTTCTTCTTGAAACAAAAATTCAGATGGCTACTGTAGAACTTCAAATGGCGAAGGACGATTCGGATCGTCTTCTTAAAAATATTTTGCCAGTATCAATTGCTGAAAGAATGAAAGGTATTAGTGGTGAAAAAACAATTGCCGATACCTACGAGAATGTTACAGTACTTTTCTCTGATATTGTTGGTTTTACAAATAAGACAGGTAATTCCAGTGCGGAAGATATTGTTTCATCTCTAAATGATTTGATAAGTAGATTTGACCGTAGAGCTGCCAGTATGGGTGTAGAAAAAATCAAAACTATTGGTGATGCATATATGGCTGCCTGTGGTGTTCCTGTTAAAAATCCAAAACACGCAGTAATTATGCTTAAATTTGCTATGGGAATGTATAAGGATCTTGCTGATTATAATAGAAAAGCAAAAATAAAGTTTAATATCCGCATTGGTTTAAATTCCGGTAAAGTTGTTGCAGGTGTCATTGGTACTAATAAATTTATTTATGATATTTGGGGTGATACTGTAAATGTTGCCAGCCGAATGGAAAGTAATTGTAAGCCTGGTCATATTAGATTTACAGAATCTGTAAAAAAATCCCTGGATGAAAATCATGTGCGTATAAAATGCCGTGAAGAAATGATAGATGTAAAAGGCAAGGGGTTAATGAAAACCTTTGAAATTCCGGAGTAAAAAATGTTTGATGTATTAAAGTTTAATGAACCTCCTGCAAATTGGGAACAGTATCTTCCTTTGGGAAATGGTCGCTTGGGATGTATGGTAAAAGCTCATCCCGTAAATGAAGTTATTCAACTTAATGAAGAAGGAATCTGGTCTGGTGGTCCACAAGATCGTTCTAATCCTGATACTTTGAAATCTCTTCCTGCTATTCGTAAGCTTGTTAAGGAAGGGCGTGTTCTTGAAGCTCAGGAGCTTGGTTTTGAGACAATGAGCGGTACCAGTTTTAATGATCGTGTTTATCAGACTGCAGGAGAATTTAAAATTGATTTTTTCCCAGAAAATCAGTATGGAATTGAAGTAGGCTGGCCACTTGGTCATAAGGCTAGTAAGGAAATTTTATCTTCCTATAAAAGTGAACTTGAACTTTCTAATGCATGCACCACTATCACTTATACAGATGAAAATAATGTAATTTTTACACGCAAAACATGGATCAGTGCTGTTGATGATGTAATTTTTATGCATGTAACTGCCTCTGAAAAAGGTAAAATAAACTTTCGTGGGTATCTTGACCGTGGTATTTGGGTTGATAGTATTTATGCGGAAGATGGATGTATTTATCTGGAAGATGCTCATGGTATTCCATTCTGCGTTGGAGTTGGTGTTGTTGCTGATGGTGGTAAAACCTTTACTTCTGGTCACTGTATTGCAGGTGATGGCTGCAATGAAGCTTTGTTCTTTATAGATATTGAAGCCTGGAAATGGAATAAAAAGAATATAAACAAAAAACAGTACGATAAGCTTATAAAGATAAATACATGGAAACCTTTATGTAAGAATAAACTTCAGAAAATAAAGAATTTTATTCAAACTCATGGAGTTGGTGTTGCGGCAGAAGATTATTTTGCCTGGCATATTACAGAATTCCGTTCTTACTGGGATAGATTCAATCTTACAATCGGCAACTCCTCCACCCAATCGGCAATTTCAACTCCAGAGCTTTTAAAATCTGCTGCCCCAGATAATACAGAACTTGTTAATTTATATACAAATTTCTCTCGATATCTTCTTATTTCTGGCAGTCGCATTCCTGGTGAACTTCCAACAACATTGCAGGGGATTTGGAACTGTTATATGGATCCTCCTTGGGGAAGTAAATATACAATCAATATAAATGCTCAAATGAATTACTGGCCTGTAAATATGGCTGGTCTTTACGAATGTGAAGAGCCTTTTTTTGATCTTTTGGAAAGAGGATATGAAAAAGGCTGCTACGTTGCAAAAAAAATGTATGGCTGTAAAGGTTATGTACTTCATCATAATACTGATTATTGGGGAGACGCTGCACCGCAGGATACTTGGCTTCCTGGAACTTACTGGGTACTTGGTGCCGCATGGATGGCTACTCATATTTGGGAACATTTTGAATATACTCAGAATAAAGCTTTACTCAAAAGATATTATTATTTAATTCATGAAGCATGTCGTTTCTTTGTAGATTATCTTCAGCCATCTGATTTATTAGCAGCTGATGGAAAACCTTACCTTGTAATAAATCCTTCGTTGTCCCCTGAAAATTCTTATATTACAAAAGCAGGGCAAAGCGGTGCATTTACAGAAGGATGTGAAATGGACAATATGATCCTTGAACATCTTTTTAAAAGTTGTTTAAGTGCCCGTAAAGTTCTTGCTGAAAAAGCCTGTGACCGTAAAGGTAAAGTTTATTCTGATAGTGAATATGAAGATTTTGAATACGTTCTTAATCATCTAAAAGCTCCTGAAATGAATGCTGATGGCTCTTTAATGGAATGGAATACTGAGGTTGAAGAGGTTGAACCTGGTCATCGTCATATTTCACATTTATACGGTTTGTTCCCAGGTCACACTATTACTGTGGAAAAAACTCCTGAACTTGCTGAAGCCTGCAAAAAAACTCTTACAAAACGTCTTAGTAATGGTGGAGGTCACACTGGCTGGAGTCAGTCATGGATAATCAACTTTAGAGCTCAGTTGGAACAGGGAGATGAAGCATTAAATGCCCTTACAACTTTGCTGAGTCATTCTACACTGCCTAATTTGCTTGATAATCATCCTCCATTCCAGATTGATGGAAATTTTGGTTCTCTTGCTGCAGTTATTCGTATGCTTATTCAAAGTGAAGTTCAGGATGATGGAACTATTCAAGTTAAATTCCTCCCAGCTCTTCCTTCGAATTCTGCATGGCAAAACGGTTCAATTCGTGGTGTGGGAATTAAAGGTGACTACACAGTAGACTTTGACTGGAAAGATGGAAAAGTTGAGAATATTAAACTGTATCCTGGCGATAATGCTGTGGATGAAAAGCTTATAAAATTCTAATAAGAATCATATAAATCCCTGTTCCGCCGAAAATGCTGATCAGGGAATTTCTTTTCCAGATATGTAAAGCTACTGTCGCTCCAATTCCGATTGTATATGGCAAAAAGCCCTTCAAATCTACTGTTCCGTTAGAAACAAAAGAAATATCTTTTATACAATAGAAGAGAAGTGCTGCCATTACCATTGGTGGAATATATTTTTCAATAAAATTAATAATTTTTGGAGGATTTTTTCTTGAAAAAAGAATAAAAGGAAATGCTCTTTCAAGAATTGTTACCAGCATAATGAAGAAAGTTGCAATTAAAGCTTCCTGTAAATTAAGCATTTTTACCTCCGTTAAATTCACGTCTTTTTGTAAGTGCAATTGCTACAATCCCTACACAAAGAGAAATTAAAAGTATGTTGCTGGAACTGGCGAATAAACCAAAACGCCACATTACAATTGTTCCTAAAGTACAAATTGTACCAATAAGAATAGGTATTAAATCTTTTGTTTTAAGCAATTGTTCTACTGTAAGAACTGCAAAAAGTGCTGTAAGAGAAAAATCTACACCTGTTAAATCAAATGGAATTACCTGTCCAATCAAAGCACCAATCAAACTTCCTAAAACCCAATAACTCTGGTCAAAAAGTGAAATTAATCCGTAAAACGATGCTTCATCTGCTCCTTCTGGAATATCTGAGGTAGTAAGGAGAGAATAAGTTTCGTCTGTTAGGGCAAAAATCATGTAAGGCTGCCACTTTCCGCATCTTTTATATTTTGTAATAAGTGAAAGACCGTAAACAATATGGCGGATATTTACTAAGGCCTCAGTAAGAATGATTGCAGTTAATGGAGTTCCTGCGGCAAAAAGTCCTATTGCTGTAAACTGTGCAGCTCCTGCAAAAATAAAAATGCTCATTACAGGTGAAAGCCACCATGGATAATTAGCATCTGTAAGTACTAGTCCAAAAGCAATTCCTAAGGTAATATATCCAAAAAGAACGGGAATTGAACATTTAAACGCTGATGTTATGCTTTTTTTATTCATAGTAAAGAATTATAGCGTTTATAAAGATTCAAAACAATTACTTCTCCTATTGCAAAAAATCTAATTTTTCATTATATTGTTTGATACGTATTTAGACTCTAGGAGTAGTGGTATTTAATCCCCGTTTTATACGCACTAACCAGTCTATATAACTAGTCTTTTGCAGATTGGATACCGTTTCCTTTTTCCGCTGCATCTGGCGTTGAATTTCGAATAAAATTTTAATAGAGGTATTTTATGTACGCAACTATTGAATTCAAGGGCAAACAGTACAAAGCAGAAAAAGATGTTGTCCTTACAGTAGATAAGCTTGATGCTGAAAAAGGTACAAAGATTGACATCGATACTGTTCTTTTGGTAAGCGATGGAGACAAAATCAGTGTTGGTGCTCCTTATGTAAAAGGTGCAAAAGTAACTGTAACTGTTGAAGAAACTTTCAAAGATAAGAAAGTTTTAGTTTACAAATACAAGGCAAAGAAAGATTATCACCGTTTTATCGGTCATAGACAGCAGTACACAAAAGTACGTGTTGAATCAATCACACTTGCATAATTAATAGAGGAGATTACTATGGGAAGAACACGTGGTGGATCTGGTGCTAAAAACGGACGCGATCCAAATCCAAAAAGCTTGGGCGTTAAAAGATATGCTGGTGAAGTTGTAACAGCAGGTTCTATTATTGTTAAACAGCGTGGAACAAAATTCTATCCTGGCGACAATGTAATGAAAGCTGGTGATGACAGTTTGTTTGCTACTGCAGATGGTAAAGTTGTTTTCGGTGAACGCAACAACCACAAAATCGTATCTGTAGAAGCTGCTAAATAATTTCAGTATATACTGATGTAAGGCCCGGTTTTATAAATTAAGCCGGGCTTTTTTTATATTATTGTCCTTTCTTATATGTAAAGGACATTTGCAATGTTAGAAAAAAGAATTTTTATATGGTAGTGTTAGCGCAGGAAGAAAATCGCTTTCTAAAATTCTGCGCGCAGTACGACCCTAAACACGGGCGCCCGCGAGCACAGCCTTTTAGAAAGTGATTTTTCTTCCGAGAGCGTTCATACGTTTTAAAAAGTTCTTTTTTCTAACATTGTAAATATACGAGGTGTTTATGATAGGTTTTGCTGATGAAGCAGTAATTGAAGTACGTTCCGGAAATGGAGGTAATGGTTGTGTTGCCTTTAGACGTGAAAAATATATTCCTCACGGCGGTCCAAATGGTGGTGACGGTGGTAAAGGTGGAGATGTAATCTTTACTGTAAAACGTAACCTAAGAACATTGGCAAACCTTCGTCATAAGCACTGTTTTAAAGCAAGAAATGGTGGTGATGGTCAGGGCTGGAACCGTTATGGTGCAGATGGTGAAGATTGTGTAATTCCAGTACCACCAGGAACAACTATCCGTGATGCAGAAACTGATGAAGTAATTTACGATTTTTCAACTGCAAAAGGTGATGAAAGTTTTACTTTTTTAAAAGGTGGAAACGGCGGTTGGGGTAATGTGCATTTTAAAACTTCAACTAATCAGGCACCTCGTCATGCAAATCCTGGACAGCCTGGTGAAATTCGTTTCCTAAAGCTTGAACTTTCTATTATGGCTGATGTAGGTCTTGTAGGTTTTCCAAATGCAGGTAAGTCATCTTTGCTTACATATTTTACTAATGCTAGACCAAAAATTGCACCATATCCTTTTACAACAATTATTCCAAATCTTGGTGTACTTCGTATTGATGACGAAAGTGATATTATTATTGCTGATATTCCTGGTATCATTGAAGGTGCTTCTGAAGGGCTTGGATTGGGAGATACATTCCTTAAACATATTACAAGAACATCTTGTCTTATTTTTATGATTGATTGTTCAGATGAAAATTACCTTTCTGCTTATGATACTCTATGTAATGAATTGGAAAATTATTCTGATGAATTAATGGAAAAACCTCGCATTGTTTTGTGTAATAAAATTGATGTGGAAGGGGCTTTTGAACGGGCAGTCGAAATCCAAAATAAAATTAAAGAAAATGAACCTGATACTATTGTAATTCCAGTTTCTGTAATGGCAGGACGTGGAATGAAAGATGCACAGCATGAAATTGTGAATCTTGTAAATAAACAGGAAAAACGTGAACTTGAAGAAGAAAAGCCAGAAACTAAATTTGGCAGTGGTTTTATGGCTTCACGCGCATATATTGACGATTTTGAAGACGATACTCAGTATCCTGGAAGCGAATAGTGAAATTAGCAATTCTTGGTGGCAGTTTTAATCCTCTTCATATTGGCCATGCAATGCTGGCGGAAACAATTGTAAAGGAATTGGGATATGACAAAGTTTTGTTTATTCCAACATGTATTCCGCCTCATAAAGAAATTCATGGTGGTGCTACGACTGAACAACGTCTTGCTATGGTAAAAGCTTTTTGTGAAAGCTATCCTCGTCCATGTTTTGAACTGGAACCTTGTGAAGTTGAACGTGGTGGTGTTAGTTATACTTGTGATACATTGAAATATATACACGAAAAGTATAAAGGGCAGTTAGATGGAAAGCCTGCTTTATTAATGGGTGAGGAAATTGCTTCTGAATTTCATCATTGGAAAAATGTTGATCAGGTTGTAGAAATGGCTGATATCGTTATTGTTCCACGATACCCTGATTATTATGGAAGATTAGTTGAAGATTCAAAGAATACTCCTACAGGACATTATAAAGGAGATTTTAATACAAAATTTGATCCTGCAACCTTTAAGTACCCATATAAAAAATTAGAAATCCCAATGGTTCCGGTTTCTTCGACAGAAATTAGAGCTCGTATGGCAACTGGAAAAAGTTTTAGATATCTTGTTCCAAATGCAGTTTTTGAATATATTGAAAAAAACGGGTTATATAACGTTATAAGTGATTTATGAAAGATTACGTAAAACTTACAGAAGAGATAAAGGCATTTGCTGAAAAAAACGAGAAAAAGTCACGTTATGAACATTCTATTCGCGTAGCAGAAACTTGTGCTCAGTTATGCAGACATTATGGGTTGGATGATAATAAAGGATATCTTGCGGGCATTGCTCACGATATCTGTAAAGATTTTTCTGCAGAAGAATTACTTGATTTAGCTGCGAAAGATGATCGTGATATTTTTGACGTAGAAAGAAGAAAGCCGTCACTTCTGCATGGAAGAGCAGCTGCAATATTAATGCAGGAAAAGTTCAAAATCACCGATAAAGAACTTATAGAGGCCGTAGCAATTCATACTTCTGGTGAAGTTGGTATGTGCGATCTTTCAAAATGTTTATGGCTTGCAGATAAAATTGAACCGGGACGTTCCTGGTCTACAGAAGACTATAGAAATAATCTTATGAAATTTCCTTTAAAAAAGATGTTTTATGAGGTTTTCAAAGAAAATTATAACTGTATTATTGCAGAAGGATATGAAGTTTATCCTACAACAATTGATGTTTTGAATTATTATAAAACGGATGCGGAATAAGAGATGCGAAAGTTAAAGATTAGAGATGAACAGAAGGGGCTTATTTTTATTGCAATTATTATCTTAATTGTTGTTGCATTAAGCCTTACATTTACAATTGCTCTTAAAACTAATACTGTTGAAGACACTTTGAAGAATGAAAATGTAGTTAGAACTCTTTTCGTTGTAGAAGATGAAGATTCCAGTGTTTTATTTTCCAGTGTTTTAATCTTTGTTCCATCATCTAATAAAGCAGCTCTTGTAAATCTTCCAGGATATACAGGTGCCATATACCAGTCGTTGGGACGTGTTGATAAACTTGAAAAGGTTTACGAGGAAGCTGGTATTTCCGCTTATAAAAATGAAGTTGAAAAAATGCTTGGATTGAATATTCCTTTCTATGCAATTCTTTCACTTGAAAATTTTATTAAGCTTTCTGATTATCTTGGTGGTATGCGTGTTTTCATATCTGAACCTGTAGATTGTGTAGATGAAAATGGAAACCGCTGGCTTTTACCTTCTGGTGCCATAAACCTTGATGGTGACAAAATTTCGACTTATATACATTATCAGCTTTCAGATGAAAGTGAATCCGATATTCAGGAAAGATACCAGAATGCTATGGCAGCATTTATAACTGGATTACATGATAAAAAATTTGCTATTTTTAATAAAAATAACTTTGAGAAATATGGTGAATGTATTACTACTAATGTAAATTCTGAAGAAAAAGAAACATTGTTTATGGCAATTTCTGATCTTGATGCGGAATCTATAATTAAACAAACTATTACAGGTTCCATCCGTAGGGTAGATGGTCAGCAACTGCTCATGCCAGATAACAATGGTGAGTTTATTAAGGAAGCTGTAAAACAGACTACAAATATGCTCACATCAACCGATGGTTCATTAACAAGCCGTGTTTATGTACTTGAAATTCAAAACGGTACAACAACTCAGGGATTAGCACGTCAGACAGCAGTCTTGTTCCAGAATGCAAGTTATGACGTATTAAGCCCTGTAAATGCAGAAAGAAATGATTATGAAGAAACAATCATTATTGACCGCATTGGTAATGCAGAAGTTGCAAAAGTAGTTGGTGAATTTATTCACTGTACAAATATTGTAGAACTAGAAGAATTAGAGGAGGCAGGAGAATCTGTTTCGGAAGCAAACGTTGACTTTACAATTATTCTTGGAAAAGACTTTAATGGACGTTATGTAATTCCAAGCAAATCTTCGAAGTAGGTAATATGAAAACAACAGAAGAAAAGGCAATTGAACTTGCAAAATTAATGGAAGATGGTAAAGGTAAAGATGTATCTTTGCTTGATATCAGTGGATTAAATAGTTGGACTGATTATTTTGTTATTGTAACTGTTAATAGTTCAACTCAGTGGCAGGGTCTTTATAAAGATGTAAAGAATTACATTAAAGATAATGATTTGGAAATTCATCTTACAAACCGCAAAAGCCCTGATGGTGATGACTGGAACCTTATTGATTTAGGTCCTATTGTTATTCATCTTATGTCTGAACAGGCTCGTGAATTCTACGATTTGGAAAAATTGTGGCATGCTGGTAAGGTTATTGAATTTAATGCCTAGTTTGTAAAGAAGCTTAATACAAAAAAAAAGTCATTCCATTTTATATGGAATGACTTTTTTTTTTGTATTAAGCTTTAATTATTCTTCATCCTGGAAACGGCTTCGATATTGGCCATAACCATCTTCTTCTTCAACATCATCATAAGGTTCGTCGATATCTTCTTCTTCTTTGAAAACATCGTCGTAATATAACTCTGCATCATCATCAAAATCGTCTAATGCTTCATCATCTTCTTCGTAATCATCAAAATCATCATCGAAGTCATCATCAAAACCATCATCAAAATCATCTTCATAAGAAAAAGACATTGTCATTTCTTCGAAATCTGAATCTGCAGACATATACACTCCGTGTAAAAAAGCTTGATTATAGTTTCTCAACCTTCTTGAATATAAATCTTCGTAGGTTTTAAATCAACTAGTTTTGCATGTTGATTATATCAAAATTTGTAAATTATTTTGACTTATAACTATTCTATTGTATAATTAACAAAAGATGATACGTGAATTTTCAGTCAGAGCTTATGCAAAAATTAATTTTGGTTTAAAGGTATTTCCTAAACGCGCTGATGGTTTTCACGATATCGAAAGTATATTTCAGACAATTGATGTTTATGATGAATTAATTGTAACGCCAGCCGAAAAAGGTTGTATTGTTCAATGTGATTCAATGCAATTGCCTGAGAATAATACTTTGACAAAGGCTTATGAAGCATTCTGTGATGTTACAGGAAAAGAAATTGGCGTTAATGTCAAATTGATTAAAGGTATTCCTGCTGGCGGCGGCTTAGGTGGTGGTTCATCTGATGCTGCGGCATTAATCAGAGTGTTGCAGAAACTTTGTAATGTGGAACTTTCTTACAATCAGCTTGATTATATTGCTGCTAAAACAGGTAGTGATGTATTCTTTTTTATGCATTGTGATGAAGATGGCCGTGGTTGCGCGTTAGTAAGTGGCCGCGGAGAGGTTGTAAAGAAAATTCCTGAAAGAAGAGATTTATATTTAATATTGATTTTTCCGAGTGTGAGTTCGTCTACAAAGGAGGCATATGAGTTAGTAGACAGAGCTTTTGAATCCGGAAATGCAGTATTTGGTCCAACCCTTGCTGAGCTTGAAGAAATTTACAACAAACCTTTGGAAAAGTGGACTTTTATAAATACGTTTACTCCAGTAATCGGATCTAAATATACAGAGATTCGAGATGCAGTAAATGATTTAAAAAAAGCTGGCTGTTGTTATTCTGAAATGTCAGGTTCAGGATCCACAGTCTTTGGGGTGTTTGAAGATGAACAGAAGGCTATAGCCGCCTGTGACTTGCTTGCTGACACTTGGAATTGTAGAAAACTACAGGCTTTATAGCTTGTATAATTTGCGGGGGTGAATTATGCAGATTACTGAATTGAGAATTCGAAAAGTTGAAGATGAAGGAAAATTACGAGCTTATGTTACTGTAACTTTCGATAATTGTTTTGTTGTTCATAATGTAAAGATTATTGAAGGAAAGAGTGGCCTTTTCATTGCAATGCCTAGCAGAAAAACTGCAAATGGTGAGTATAAGGATGTAGCTCATCCAATTAGTCCTGAATTCCGTACAGAATTACAAGATAAAATTCTTGAAGAATTTAATGCTGGTCATGTTGAAACAGGCACTTCCATTGATGATTAATTTTTGGTATAATACAAGCATCAATTGGGCCGTCGTCAAGTGGTAAGACACGAGCTTTTGGTGCTTGCATGCGCGGGTTCGAATCCTGCCGGCCCAGCGAAAAACTCTCGTAGAAAAAACGAGAGTTTTTTTATTTTAAAAGAAAGTGCAGGATTCGAAATGGAGAGAGCGGCCTTAAAAAGGCGAGCAGTGCGGAGCGTTTTTAAGGAACCTGTGCCATGGAAGGCACAGGTAGCGAACGTAGGCGACGCAGAGGGAGCAGACACGAAGTCTGCGACCGTCGCGGAGAATCCTGCCGGCCCAGCGAAAAACTCTCGTATGAAAACGGGAGTTTTTTTATTTTAAAATATTTGCAGGATTCGAATCTATATAAAAAGGTGTACAACCTTGAAACAAATCTGATATTCTGATATTATTTTAGAACATTTTTAGAGATATAAGGAGCTTTAAGAAAATGAGTAAGCAGATTATCGAAGCTAAAACACGTACAGTGACTGGTAAAACAGCTGCTAAAAATCTTCGCAAAGAAGGACGTATCCCTGCCGTAGTTTACAATGAAAAAGGCGAGGCTACATCTATCGATGTAAACGAAGTAGAATTCAACAAAGTTTGGAGAACAATCACTCCAACAACTTCTGTTACTTTGAAAGTAGACGGAAAAGAATGTCTTGCTTTGATTAAAGATGTTGAATATAACATCCGTACAGATAAAGCATTGCACGCTGACTTCTTTGTACCAGCTGCAGACCAGAAATTGGTTATGAAGATTAAGATTCACTATCAGGGAACTCCAGCAGGTGTTCTTAAAGGTGGTTTCAAGAAAGAACGCAACAATGAAATTAAAGTTAAGGCTTGCATTGCAGACCTTCCAGAAACAATCGTTGCTGATATTTCTAAAATCAACGTTAGTGAAGCACTCCGTGTAAAAGACTTGGCTCTCGACAAGAAAGTTGAAGTACTTACAGATGCTGAACTTCCATTGGTAACTGTATCACCAGCTCGCTAATCTATTAAATAGATACGAATTAGTGTATAATAAAGGCTGTCTTTAGTTAAAGACGGCCTTTTTTTATGTGTAATTTTGAATCTAAAGTTTTAATAGGTCTGCAAAAATGTGGTGTAGATCTTAAAGATAATTTACAAATTTCTCTTGGGGCAGCCGTTTCTGGTGGAGCCGATTCAATTGCACTTCTAATCTCTCTTTCAAATCTTCTTAATGAATATAAAATACCTTTGTATGCAATAACTGTTAATCATAATATTCGTTCTGCCGAAGAATCTGGCGGTGATGCCATATATGTAAAAAAAATCTGTGATGATTTGCAAAAGCAGGGAAAAAATATTTATTTTGAATGTGTAGAGTTAAAACCGGGGCTTGTTGATAAAGTTGCGGTTGAGCGCCAGCAGGGAATAGAGGATGCTGCACGTTTTTTACGATACAGTGCATTCGATAATTTTATTAAAAAAAATAATTTATCTTTTCTTTGTCTTGCTCATAATAAAAATGATCAACTGGAAACTTTACTTATGCGTTTTTTGCAGGGAACTGGTTGTGAAAGTTCTGGAATAGCACCTGTTCGTGGTAAATATATAAGGCCCGTTCTGGACATTGAACGTTTTGAAATAGAAAATTATCTAACAGAGAAAAAAATTGAGTGGCGCACAGATTCTACTAATTTTGATACTGATTATTTTCGTAATAAAGTAAGACATAAACTGGTTCCATTTTTAAACAGTGAATTTAAAGGCTGGCAAAAAGCTGTACTTTCTGGTGGACGAAAAGCAGAATTGCAAAACGAAATGGTAAACAGTTGTGTAGAAAATTTTCCTCTAACTAAAAAAGAAGATGTTGTTTCTATAGATTATGAGAGTTTTAAAGTTCTTCCGGAAACTGCAAAGTCTGGCGTTTTGATAAAAGCAATGAATCTTGCGGGGGAAAACTTTCGAATTCCTTTTGTTTTTATAGAAGATGTTATTAAAGCGCTTGGAACATCGGAAAAGGCATTTTGTAAGTTTTTTCACAGTATAAAAATTGAGTATAAAAAAAATAGCCTTTTTATAAAAAAATGGGAAAAAAGCCATACTGATTTATGTTTTTTTGATATAATAGAAGAAAGTGGAAAATTTCTGTTTCCTTTTGGGGAAATGGAGGTTTTTATTGTAGATTCAAATAATACTGCCCGAGTTGTTATTAATAATCGAGCAATTGTAGAAAGAATTAGATTGCCATTTATTGTGAGAAATACACAGATAAATGATGAAGTAAAATGTTCCGATGGTTCTATGAAAAAACTTGCGGATATTTTTTCTAACTGGCATGTGGAAGAACATCATAAGAAGTTGATTCCTGTATTGCAGTTACCTGAAGAAGCAGGTCAACCTGTTATGGCTGTTTTAGGCGGTATTTTTGGATATAAGGACTGGATTGTAAAATGAAGAAGTTTATTGCCTTATTATTTGTGACTTTTGTATTAGCGTGCAGTTTTGTATTTTCACAGAATTCTGGAACTTCAGCTAATAGAAATACGGCATTACGATGTTTGAAACTTGCTGAAAATTGTCTTATTGGAGATGATTGGGAAAACGCCCTTAAACAGGCAAATCTTGGCCTTTCATACGACGAAAATATTTCTGATTTAATTTATGTAAAAGCCGTTGCAGAAAGTAAATCTGGAAAAACTAAAGCTGATATATTAAAGCTTGTAAATCTTGCATTTGAGAAAAATGATTGGGTAGGATATTCAAAAAGCGGTGCAAGAATTATTCTTGCAGATTTGTTGTGTGATACTGGAAATTATGATGCTTCATTGAATGTTTTAGATTCAGATCCTCTGCTTTACAATGCTGATGCAGAATATATTCGTATTAAAAATTATTATCGAATGAGTTCTGAACAGTCAATTAATAATGCCAGACTTCGTTTGAATAGTACAAGACGTATTTATCCTGCAGATTCTCGTTTTCCAGAAATCTTTTTTATGTTTGAAACATTGCTTTTGAATGAAAATGAAAAACGTAACGGACAGTATGAGATTCCAGAGATTGTAAAAACTGTATCTGCAGCTTATATTGCTAAATTACCAGATTACAGTGGTCAAAATCCACAAATGGAATTAATGGCATCTTTTTTTGCAGATAAAGATTTGCAAACCAGATTGATCCGTGCAATTGATGCTAAAAATCAGACAGAACATCCATTGCTTGCAGTTGCAGGATTGAAAAACGGTTTGTATACAGAGGAACAGGCCATTGCAGAATTCTTTGATTCATACGATGGTGCTATTGCTCTTGATATGCTTGAAAATCTTGTTTATCTAATTAAATCTACTGAAGCTCAGCAGATTTTAATAGAAAAACTTGCTGATTTTTCAGGAGATTTAATAATAGATGAAAATTATGACCTTCAGTCTGAAATAAAAGTAAGTTATGAAAAAGGACGTCCTTTAGCTATCTCTTATGATAAAAATAACGATGGTGTTATTGATTTATATTCATCATGTGATTTAGGAGCTCCTGCATTTGTTCATTATTATGAAAACAAATCTGAAATTTTTTATGATGGATATCCAAAAGTTGCAAAAGTAAGTTTTGTTGATGATAATTATGATTTTAACTTTATTTACGATGACTTTACATATCAGCCTTATTCCCTTGAAGTTAATTCCATTTTGAAAGAAATAGGAGTAGATTTATATGTGCCTGTATTTAATGGTACTGTTTCTTCTCCAAAAATTGAAACTGTTGCAATGAAAGCTTCAAATGTGCAGCTGCCAGTTACTGAACGTGAAGGTGCAAAAGTTTTATTCACAATTGAAAATAACCGTTTGGTATTTGCCGACTACTATGATGGAAATCTTAAATATGCAACTTGTGATTTTACAACAGGATATCCTTATAATCGCTATGTAGATTACGATAATGACGGATATTATGAAACTACAGAAACTTATGATGTTATACCGGAAAATGCAGGATATGATTTAGAAAAAGAGCAGTCTTTAGTTCAATCAATATTTACAAAATTGTTAGATAGCAGTTCGATTTTCTTGCAGAAAGTTTCAATTGATAGAAATGGAAATACTGTGTCTGAATTTTGTGAACAGTATCTCGAATATAATGGAAAAGTCGATTTCTGGGACAATGATGATAATGGGGTATGGGACTGTCAGTATATTCGGTATCCACAGAAAGAAGGTGAATCGTTAGTTGAAGAAACTATTTATTATGGAAAAAATGGATTGCAGGAACTGTTGATTAATACAATTGATGGAGTTCCTGTAAAAATGCTTGCTGGTAATAATGAAGTACTTGTGTATGCAGGTAAGCTTGATAACTTCTATTGGATTGAAGACAAAGGTTCTGAAGAACAGGAAAAATCTGTTTTTGAATATATTAAAAAAGGTATTATTCAGGGCGCAATAGATATTGTACAAACTCAGGATTCGAGAATTTCTGTTATTAAAGTAAATCAAAATGTATACTGCAGAATGTTGCCAGATTCTGAAGTTAATACTGTAGAGGAAAATAAATAAAATGTTTTCTTCTAAAAAAAATATCTATATTCTTAGAAGTTTTATTATCTCTATCATTTCTCTTTTATTTTTGTCTTGCCAGACTGTAAGGGGGCCAAAAAGTATATCGACTTACATCGATTATTCTGATGAAAAAGTTGTTGCTACAGAGATTGAAAGAATTACTAATATGCTTAAAGATGAACCTGTAAGAGGGTTGTGGCGGGCAAAACTTCTTGGTCACGAAGATGTAATTCAATCTGCAATGAATAGAGTTCAGGAACTTCTGGAAGAAAGTATTCAAAATAATGAATTTAATGCAGCCAGAAAATATTATCTTTCTTTGAAAAATTCTGGCTGGGAATCTGCAGAGTATTCTGAAGATCAGATTTTGAAATTATATAGCAATGATATACCAGGTCTTACAGGTAAGAATTCACGCGCTCCAGAATCTATAGCAGACTGTATGGATGCAACTGTTACTGTCTGGGTTGATAGAGGAATTAAAATTCGAAATGGTGCAGGCTATGCAGATGTAATATTAGGTTCCGGATTCTTTATTGATGAACGTGGATATATTATTACTAACCATCACGTTATAGAATCTGTGGTAGATCCTAAATATGAAGGTTATGTTCGATTGTATATAAAATTGCTGGAAGATCAGGAAACTAAGATTCCTGCAAAAGTTGTTGGTTATGACCCGCTTTTAGATTTGGCTTTATTAAAAGTTGAAATAACACCTAAAGTTGTTTTTAATTTGGGTTCTAGTTCAGATTTAAAAATTGGAGATAGAGTTTCTGCTATTGGTACTCCT
Organism: Treponema sp.; assembly: GCA_045597485.1. Lineage (GTDB taxonomy): Bacteria > Spirochaetota > Spirochaetia > Treponematales > Treponemataceae > Treponema_D. Next base: position 30,238 of record JAZLKI010000084.1, on the reverse strand, counting down.
ATTGGTTTGGAAGGTACTTTAACAAGCGGTATTGTTTCTTCTACAGATCGAAAACTGCTGACTTTAGGAAATGTATTTCAGATTGATGCAGCTGTAAATTCAGGAAACTCTGGTGGACCGCTGGTAGATGAAAAAAGATGTGTTCAAGCCGTTGTGTTCGCTGGTATGCTTCAGTATCAGGGGTTGAATTTTGCCATTCCTATTGAATATTTAAAACAGGAATTACACTTACTTTATAAAAATGATATGGTTGTTCATTCCTGGATTGGAGCTTATGGTCATACCAAAAGAAATGGAAATCGTAAAGTTGGACTTGAAGTTCAATATGTAATGCCTGGTAGTTCAGCATTCCTTTCTGGTTTAAGAGAAGGAGATGTTATAACTGAAATTGAAGGCCAAAAAATTACCTCAATAGAAGATTATCACTTTATACTGATGGCATATGAAAATGAAACTTTGCTGGAATGTAAGTATATAGACGGTGATGAAACAGAGAAAAAGATTCTTTTGTATCTGGAAAAGAGACCTGAATCTCCTTCTGTTGAAGTGTATAATTCAGATTTTAATAATGGCTCATTTGTTCCATTGTTCGGAATGAGTTTAGTCAATTCATCGACAGTAAACAAAAATTCCTATACAATAACAAAAGTGTTAAAGGGTAGCGTTGCAGAGGAATTGAATCTATCTGAAAATGACCCTATTGTAGTTCGAGACATTAAGTTTGATAAGGAAAATAAATATATCCTTGCTCAGATTTATGCTCAACGTCGTAAAAATGGATTTTTAGATATTGGTTTAGTATTGAGTAGTCCATACGACAATCCATATTATTTATAAGAGAAGGATGTTTTAATATGACTGAAATGCAGTATAAGCGCAATTTCTGTATTGTTGCTCACATTGATCATGGTAAATCAACATTATCTGATCGTCTTATTCAAAAAGCAAAAATTATTGACGACCGTAAAATGATGAACCAGATTCTTGATAATATGGATATTGAACGTGAACGTGGTATTACTATTAAAAGTCAGGCCGTAACTATTCCATATCATGCAAAAGATGGTCATGAATATGAATTAAACTTCGTTGATACTCCTGGCCATGTAGACTTCTCGTATGAAGTTTCTCGTGCCATTGCATCTTGTGAAGGTGCTTGTCTTTTAATTGATGCAACTCAGGGTGTTGAAAGCCAGACTGTTAGTAATATGTATATGGCTTTGGAACATGATTTAACAATGGTTCCAGTTATAAATAAAATTGACCTTGCATCTGCTGATATTGAATCTTGTAAACGTCAGATTGATAATGAACTTGGTCTTGATTCTGCAGATGCAATGTGTGTTTCTGCAAAGACTGGTGAAGGAATTGATGAACTTCTTGAAGCAATTGTAACTAAGTTTCCGGCTCCAAAAGGGGATCCAAACGGGAAACTGGCAGCCTTAATTTTTGACTGCCATTACGATATATATCGTGGTGTAGTTGTTCATGTTCGCGTAATGGAAGGTCGTCTTAAGACTGGCGATTTAATCAAAATGATGAGTACAGATTGCCAGTATAAAGTAGAGCAGTGTGGTATTTTTAAGATTAATTATGAAGAAACTGGTGTTCTTGAAGCTGGAGATGTTGGATATATTATTTCTGGTCTTAAAACTGTAAGTGATGTAAAAGTTGGTGATACAATTACAACTGTAGAAAACGGTGCTTCAGAACCTCTTCCAGGATTCAAAGAAGTAAAGCCTGTTGTTTATTCTTCTATTTATCCTATGGATTCAAACGAATATGAAGAACTTAAAGACAGTATGGAAAAACTAAAGTTAAATGATGCAAGTCTTATTTATGAAAAAGATAATTCTCTTGCACTCGGAAACGGTTTCCGTTGTGGTTTCTTAGGTTTACTTCATCTTGAAATTATTCAGGAACGTCTTGAACGAGATTTCGATCAGGCTGTAATCTTTACTGCCCCTTCTGTACGTTATCTTCTTCATCTTTCTAGCGGTGAAGATATGTATATTGATAATCCTTCGGAATATCCTCAGGGAAGAATTCGTGATGCGGAGGAACCTTACATAAAGGCTTCAATCATTACACCTGCAGATTTTCTTGGTTCTATAATGCAGCTTTGTACAGAAAAACGTGGCATTCAGGTTAATATGCAGTATCTTGATACAAAACGTGTTGAATTGACTTACGAAATGCCTTTGTCTGAAGTTTTATTTGACTTTTACGATCGCTTAAAGAGTTATAGCCGAGGTTATGCTTCTTTCGATTATGAAGTTATTGGCTATAGACCTACAGAACTTGTAAAAGTTGATATTTTAATTAACAGTAAACCTGTAGATGCCTTATCATTGCTAACATTTAAAGCAAATGCAGTAGACCGTGCGCGTAAAGTTTGTGAACGTCTTAAAGGTGAAATTTCAAGACAGCAGTTTAAGGTTGCAATTCAAGGTGCTATTGGTGGCCAGATTATTGCCCGTGAAACTGTAAATCCTGTGCGTAAAGACGTTCTTGCTAAATGTTATGGTGGTGATATTACTCGTAAGCGTAAACTTCTTGAAAAACAGAAGGAAGGTAAAAAGCGTATGAAGATGGTTGGCGACGTAGAATTGCCACAGAGCGCATTCCTTGCTGTTCTTAAAGAAAATGATGATGAGTAAGGTGTATTAAAATACTTTTAAGAAGAAATCTATTTCAGTTCTAATTCTGTTTAAAAAGGATTGGGAATAATTGAATGAATAGCCATCGGCAAAGTGTAGATATAAATATTCTTTGCTGGTGGCTATTTTTATAATTTCTTCTTTCAACTGTTCTTTTGATAATTCAATTTTGCCAGTTAATAAATCTTTAAGTCTGTTTAATTCAGATTTTTCTTTCTCTAAATATTTAATTAGATTTCGTTTTTCTTCTTCTGTATAAGAGTTATTTTGAATATTTTGAATTACATTTTTTGTATCAGTTAATGGGGTTCCTTGAATTATTGTTAAAGGAATTCCACATTCACCTGCATCAAACAGGTTTTTTGTACCCATAAAAATGTTGTTAAAAGTTGCTGCATAAGTTTGTAATGTTGGGGTTGTAAAGAAAGTATTATTCTTTTTATCAAGAAATTTAATTGCAGATGGATTAAAGGCTGCAGCATAATTCTGTACTGGAACAAGACGGTTGTTATCTGTAAGTTTTGTTATATGGGCAAGCGCATTTTTTGTGTGAGTTATTCCTGCAGAATAAGAAAAGTCTAGTCCAATTACGTATACAGGTATGGAATCTTCTTTACGAAACTTTAGGGCATAATGAACTGCTGTAAGTCCTACAGAACCATAAGGAGGATTTACAGGGGGCAGTATATTCGATGATTCAAGTTTCTTTAGAAAAGCGGCATTTGTGTATTCAGTAGTAAAAAAAGAAATCTTGTTTAATGGATGCTGATGTGCAATCTGTGGCAAAGAAGATAATCCTGCAAAAATATGAATATTTTCAGGAGTTCCTATAAAAGCCTTTGCAATTACGGCCTGTGCTTCTTCAATGAAAACTCCATCAGGAGTGATATTTCTTTTTAAAAGGGGATGTAAAGCTGTGTCTGCACATAGTATGTAGAAAGATTCACTATTGATTTTATGTTTTTCAAAAAAAAGATCTACGCTCTGTCCGGCTCCAAAAACAAGAATTGGCTTTGTAACCTTGTTTATGAATTGGGTTATTGGTGTGGTTGAACCTAAAATTTTTAGATTTGCAAAAAAGTTTCTGGAATACTGTCTGCCGAATTTTGTAAGAGTAATTCTATTTTTCCAGAAAGTCATAATTGAATTTACACAAGCTGAATATAATTCATCATAAAATTGCTTATGAAATTGAATTCCTGCAGAAAAGTCTATTCGAATAACACGTTTGTATTTTCCATCGGAATTTAAATCGTACAAAGTTACAGGCAGATTTGATAGAGTTGAAGGCTCTGCGTATAACAGTTTTGTATTATAATTTTCTTTCGAAAATGAATATAATGATAAATCTGCTTCGCATAGTACCATAAGACAGTCTTCTGGTAATTTTTGTTCCAGTTCGTGCAATCCATAATTAAGCACTGGACTAAAACACAAAATAATAGTGCCTGGTAAAATTTGTAATTGTTGTATTGTATTTAATATTGTTTTTGATGGTGAATATTTTGAGTAGAGAAGGTGTTCTTTATATGAAACAGAAAAGCCCTGAGGCGTAGCTACGACACAGGGCTTTGAATTATCAATTATATCCAAATGAATTATCTCATCATGTAGTTTTCGATGTATACATCCAAGAAGTGGTTTTCAAGCTTGTCGCTAGAAAGAGTAACCTGCTGTGCTGAATCTTCATCGTAACCATTTAACTGATCTGCATTAATTACAGAATCGAATTCTGAGTTTGTAGCTTCAGTTGAATACTGAAGTACAGCAACGTAATTGTTGTTTAATACGATAGGGTCTGAATATTCATTCATCTTCAATGAGAATGCTGTTCTGTAGAAGTTTTCATTTGTTTCAGCTCCAGCAAGACCTGTACACTGTGTATTAAGAGTGTTAGCAATATCAACATTACCGTAGTTCAATGCGAATGGAGTAATATCAACATATTCAATGTCATCGTATTTATCACATGTTTCAATAAAGTCGCTGTTCATAGCTTCTTTTGTAAAGTCTTTTGCTTTTGCAATAAAGTAATCTTCAATAACAGAAGTTTCATAAGCTCTTACATAAGCGCCAACAATACCAATAACTGCATCGTCTGTAAAGTCTGGAGTTGTAAGAGAACCATCATTTTTGAACAATGAATAACCATTCTTAGTTTCAATTGCTTCACTTACACTGTCTTTAGAAAGAGCAACGATAGCAGCAATGTCAGAAGGATTAGCAAGCATATTTTCAATCTGATACTGATATGAATTGTTTAATTTTCCTTCTGTGTTAGAGTAATTTTTTGTTGAGTACTCAGAAACTGCATCTTCGAATGTAATTTCACCAGCAGAAATACGGTTTGCTACTTTATCTGCAGTAGCTTTATCTTCTACTGTGATAATAGACATATCTACTTTATTGAATTTAGCAGCATTTGCTTTTCCGTATTTTACTTTTTCTGAATCTGGGAAGTTGCTCATATCAAATGTAGCCATATTGAAACCGCGTTTTTCTGAGTTGTATGAAACGAGGAAGTCCAATTCTGAATTTGCAGTTTTTAATCCATAAAGATTGTTTGAACCAATATATTCACTTGTTGAACCAAAGTTATCATCATAGAAACGTTCAGAAATAAGTGTTTTTTTAGCAGATTTAGCTAATTCTTCTTTAGTTGAGTCTGAAGTCTGTCTGTAAAGTTTAGAAGAGTAGTTTCCGTTTTCATCATAGAAATAAGGAAGCATCTGTCTGTTGATTGCAGTCTGTGGAACTTCATATCCACTTTTTTCTACGGCTTCTGTATAAGCATAATCCATTACAGTTGCATTAAAAGCATTGTTGTAGATGTAGAAATAAGTAGAAGAATCAAGCTGCTGTCCATACATTTGATAGAGACTACCATATTGTGAAACAAAGTTTGCGAAAACTGAATCCTGTGTATTTTTAATTTCTTTACCGTTGTATTTTCCAAAAGATGGAATTTCCTGCTGTTTATTTCCGGCTCCTGTAAATGCTGGAAGAATAACGAAACAGAATGCACAGATCAAAAGAATTACCAATGATCCGAGTGTGTAAGCAGTATTTTTTTTCATTTTAAAAACCCTTTTTTATTTAAAATAATTGAATAATTTTACCATATATTTGTTAAACCGTCTAGTTTTTTAGCGGCTTGTGTTCAGACTGTTCTTTGCGTTATATCGGGCAATTGCTTCATCCAAAAGAAGCTGAACAAGTTCTTCAAAATGCAAGCCTGCTGCATCACATAATTTAGGAAACATACTGATTGGAGTAAAGCCTGGCATTGTGTTAATTTCGTTTAAGTAAACAGCACCAGAATCACGATCAATAAAGAAATCTACACGGGCAAGACCTGTTGTGTCCAAAACTTTATATGCTGCAACTGCAGTTTTACGGATTTTTTCCAAATCATTTTCTGAAAGATCTGCTGGAATTAAAAGTTTAGCACCATCAGGATCGTTATATTTTGCATCAAAATCGTAGAAGGTGTGAGTTGGAGCAATTTCGCCTGGAATATAAGCTACAACTTCTTCTACATCGCTGTCTGCAGGGGCTGTAACTGAGTTACCTGTAACGCTGCATTCAACTTCACGGGCATTAATAGATTTTTCAATAAGAACCTTGTCGTCCCACTGGAAAGCTTCCATAAGTGCAAAACACAATTCTTTTTTATTGTTAGCTTTGCTAGCACCATTTGAAGAACCTGCGCAAACTGGTTTTACAAACATAGGATAGCCAAGTTCTTTTTCCGTATCTTCAAGGAAAGCATCGTAAACTACTGAATCAAGCATAACAGTGCGTTTCATACAAACGTAAGGAACTACTGGAAGTCCAACGCTTTGCCATATCATCTTTGTTTTTTCTTTATCCATTGTAATTGCAGATGAAAGATGTGTACAACCAACGTAAGGAACATCAGCCATTTCGAAAAGGCCCTGAATTGTACCGTCTTCACCGTAAGTGCCGTGAAGGGCAGGGAAAATAACATCTAAATCAAGAGATTTTCCCCCTGCAACAAAAGCACCCTTTTTTGCACCTGGCACTACAGAAACAGCTTTAGCTTCGTCTGTCTTAATTTCAAAATGAGCCTTTTCATCACCACAAATGCGGTCTAATTCAGAATCATCCTGTAAATACCATTTACCGTCTTTTGTAATTCCGATTAAAACAATTTTATTTTCTTTAGACATTCCTCTTGCAATTGCTGCTGCAGAAACAAGACTAACTTCGTGTTCGCCGGAACGTCCTCCATATATTAAACCGATATTCATAAATCCTCCTACCTTATATCTGTCAAATTATTTTATTTCGCTTAATGCCTTTTTTGCTTCAGAAATTTCGTCGTAAGGCATTACATAATCTTTATAAATAATACTGTTTTCATGAGATTTACCAAGTAACAGTACAATATCATTTTCTTTGGCCATTTTGAAAACTTCACGAATGGCAGTTGGGCGGTCATGGATTATAAATAAATCTTTGTCCATAACTTTTCCTTCTTTTTCGGCGCCTGAAGCAATCATTTTAAGAAGTTCAACTGGGTCTTCGCCACGAGGGTCTTCATCAGCAAGAACTACAACATCGCAGAATCTGGCAGCAATTGCTCCTTGTAAAGGTCGTTTAGTTAAATCTCGTTCACCACCGCTTCCAAATACAGCAAACATTTTTCCCTGGCAACGTTTACGCAAAGGTGGGAAAATTGTTTCAAAACTTGAAGGGGTATGAGCATAGTCGATAATAAGTTCAAAAGGCTGACCTTCGTTTATAACTGTCATTCGGCCTTTAATTGGAGTAAGCTGAGGTATTTTATCAGCAACTTCCTTAAATGAAAGGCCTGTTACATTACTTACAGCAATAATAGATGCCATAAGATTGTATGCATTAAAGGCTCCTGGTAATGAAGCTTCAACTTCGAAACTGCCTTCTTTTGAATCTACTGTAAACGAAATGCCAGTTGCGGTTGAAACAATGTTTTTACCTGTCATAACGGGCATTCCCTCTGGAACAGGAGGAAGTTCAATTTCTGTACCTGTCGCTGCGGCTTTTCCGGCTTTTCCTTCAGTTGTAAATCCGTATACAGGGCATTTTGTAGCATCCTTAAAGAATACTGCAGAAGGATCTTCAAGATTCACAATTCCAAGTGGATTTATTTTACGCTTTTCGCCGGCAATAGTTTTTATGTGATTATGTTTGTCTAATGCGCGGAAAAGATTTGCTTTATCATTTCTGTATGTTTCAAAGTTTTTGTGGAATTCAAGATGTTCAAGAGTTACATTTGTAAAAACTCCACAGTCAAAGGAAATGTTTCCGCAGCGATTAAGTTTAGTTGAAAGACCGTGAGAAGAAGTTTCTACAACTGCATATTTACAGCCGTTTTCCAGCATTTGATTTAAGTGATGCTGAATAATTGGGGCTTCTGGTGTTGTTTGATGCTGAGGATTTGGAACTGCTTCGCCACCAAAAGAATATTCTACAGTTGATATAAAACCTGCTTTTTCACCACAGGCGCGAAGTAACTGCCAGATAAAGCTAACAGTACTTGATTTACCTTCTGTACCAGTTACACCAATTACAACAAGGCGGTCCGAAGGATTGTCGTAAAAACAACTGGAAACTGGAGCCATGGCAAAACGGGCTTCTGGAACATTAATAAGAGCTGGAGCAAATTTTGGCATATCATCTGAAAGGGCATTTTCGAAGGCACGTTTAATAATTGCTTCGGCTACATCTCTTTTTTGTGATGGAGAAAGTTCACCTTGAAAAACTACTGCATTTGCACCAGCTAAAATTGCCTGTTCAATGAAGCGGTTTCCATCTGTATGAGTTCCTGGTAATGCAAAGAATAAAGAATTTTCTGTTACTTCCCGTGAGTCAAAAACTAAATTGGAAATAGGGATAGTATTAATTTCTGTTAAGTCTGTAATTTTTGTTCCATCTGCTGCAACTACAGTGTTTGTGAAAGCAGGCAGAAGTTGTGATAGCTGTTTTGTCATAGTTGTATTATATAACGATTGAAAGTATACTTCAATTATGTTTGAAGTTCGTGTAGAAGCTGATTTTGCTGCAGCTCATTTTTTGCGTGATTACAATGGTAAATGTGAAAATCTTCATGGTCACAATTATAAAGTATTTGCCCATGTAAAAGGTTCCCAGTTGAATGAGGGCGGAATGCTGATGGATTTTTCAAAATTAAAAAACGCCCTTCGTACAGTTTGTAAACAATTGGATCACACTAACTTAAATGATAAAGAGATTTTTGAGCAGAATCCAAGTGCAGAAAGAATTGCTATGTATATTTACAATGGAATAATAGAGGAAGTTAAAAAAGAAGGACTGGATTTGTCTTTCGCTGAAGGAAAAACTTTACCAGTCCTTTTTGCAGTTGATGTATTTGAAACTGATACCAGCAGAGCCAGATATTCAGTTTGCTAATTCATTCTAACAGGCACAGAAAGATTGTTTAGATCCCGTTTAATTCCATCAACAGTATAACCCATTGTGTGTACCATAGATGCTATGAGGGCTGCATCGGCTTTGCCTTCTGTAAGAACGTCTGCCATGTGCTGAGGAGTTCCGCCACCACCGCTGGCAATTACTGGAACTGGAACAGCTTCTGCAATCATTCTTGTAAGTTCAATATCGTAGCCAGTTTTCATACCGTCGGCATCCATTGAGTTCAAAACAATTTCGCCGGCTCCAAGGCTTACACCTTTTTTTGCCCATTCAAGAGCATCTAAGCCTGTATCAACACGACCACCATGAATTGTAGTTCCGTATCCGCTAGGTTTTGTTGGGTCTTTACGAACATCCATTCCAAGAACAATACACTGGTTACCAAAAATGCGGGCACCTTCTGTAATGAGTTCAGGATTCTTTACTGCAGGACTGTTTAATGAAACCTTTTCGGCACCTGCAAGAATTGTGGAACGGATATCTTCGATTGTATTGATTCCTCCACCAACGCAGAATGGAATAAATACCTGTGAAGCAACCTTTGAAATAAGGTCAAGAATAGGGCCACGGCCACGGGCAGATGCAATAATATCGTAGAATACAAGTTCATCTACACCCTGGCGGTAGTATTCCTTTGCCATTTCAACAGGATCCCCAATATCTACGTTGTTCTGAAATTTTACACCTTTAGTTGTGCGGCCATCTTTTACGTCGAGGCAGACGATTACACGTTTCTTAAGCATAAATATTTTTTTAGGGGAGGTCCCCTAAAACCCCCTTTTTATTAGGGGGCGGACAACCAGCTCGGCGCAGTCGCAGTTTTTCCGCCCCCTAAAACCCCCACCTTTCCTTGCCTGCGCTTAAGGTTCCCACCTTAAGAATCCGGAAGAATAACAGTAGAAGTTTTAGTTTAAATCACAAATTGCAAAAATTGCGTAATATTCTTAAACCAGGAACACCAGATTTTTCTGGGTGGAACTGGCAGGCGAAAATGTTTCCGCTTTGAATTACTGCTGGAACTTTAATTCCATAATCAGCTGTGGCTTTAATTACTGAAGAATCTTCAGGACAAATTACATAGGAATGTACGAAGTAAAAATCAGCATTTTCTGGAACATCTTTTAGAATTGGACATGGTTTACGGTCCAAATTATTCCATCCCATGTGAGGAACTTTCATTCCCGCATCTTTAAGTTCTGGTTTTATGTTGTAGAAATGACGGATTGTACCTGGAATTAATCCAAGACAATCTGTGTCACCTTCTTCTGATTTTTCAAAAATAATTTGAGAGCCAAGACAGATTCCTAAAAGTGGAACTCCTGCGGCAGTTTTATCTTTTATAAACTTGTCAAAACCTGTTTCTTTAAGCTGAACCATTGCGTAGGCAGCATCTCCAACTCCAGGGAAAATCAACTTATCGCAGTTTTCTAGGTCGGCAGGCTTTTTTGAAAGAATATATTCAATATTCAGGCTTTTTAATGCGCGTTCAACACTGGTAATGTTTCCGGCATTGTAATCAATAATTCCAATCATAAAAAAAAGTATAGTGAATTACGGGGCAGTTTTCAATAAATGGATAGTTTAATGAATTGTAAAGGTTACAAAAAAATACACCGATAAAATGGTATGTCTATAAAACAATATATGCATCTTATTTTAGGTGTACTAGCAGATTTGAGAGTAATTGGTACAGTCGTTGTATGTATCTTTGTAATCTGTTTTGCCAAGTACATTACTACTTATAAAAAGAAACCTCCTAAGCCAAAGAAGAAAAAAACTGTGGCAGAACCAGCACCTGCACCTAAAGAAGAAGCTCCAGCAGAAGAAAATACTGAAGAAACTGAAGATTAATTTTGTTTTGATTTCCATAAATTGCATGGTTTAGGCCATTATATATGTATGGAAAACAAAACAGATTTAGAAGAACCTTTTACCTCTGAGGATTTTGTTACTCAGACGGCCTACAATGCTTTTGGAATAAAATATCTTTACCCATGGCAGCGCCTTGTTGTGGCTAATATTCTGGAAGCTTACGAATATCAAAAAAATAAAGAGGATTATGAAGAACTGGAAGATGATGAAGATACATTTTGTCGTGGCAGACAAATAGTTCTACTTCCTACCGGAGCGGGAAAATCTTTGTGTTTTCAAATACCGGCTTTGATTCTTGATGGACCAACTTTAATAATCTACCCCTTACTGGCATTAATGACTGACCAGCAGCGTCGAATGGAAGAAGGAAGTTTGCGCAGCGTAATGTTTCGTGGAGGTCAGTCTAGGGAAGAGCAGGATGAAAATTTCCGGAAGATAGAAGAGGGGGCCCAAATCATTATTGCGAATCCTGAAGTTCTTAAAAATGAAACTTTGTTAGCGCGTCTAAAAACTGTGGGAATAAAGCATATAGCTATTGATGAGGCTCATTGTACTTCGGAATGGGGAGACACTTTTAGGCCTGCTTATCTGGAATTGGGAAAAGTAATTGAATTTTTAAATCCACCTATGATAACGGCTTTTACGGCGACAGCTTCCCCAGAGGTTTTGAAGCGTGTTTCGGAGATTCTTTTTAATGGCGAAGCTCATGTTGTCCGAAGTGAAAGCGACAGACAGAATATTCATTACTTTGTAAAATATGCTGCAGTAAAGAAAAAGGCAGCTTTAATGCTTGCACGTACCGAATTGCGTCCTATGATAATTTTTTGTGGCACTCGGAATAAGGCCGAAGATATGGCGCAGGAACTAAATGTGTGTTATGGCCATGGTACTGCCAGATTTTACCATGCAGGTTTAGAAAAAACGGAAAAAGAAGATACAGAAAAATGGTTTTACGATAGCAAAGATGGAATCCTTTGTGCGACTTGCGCCTACGGAATGGGCGTTGATAAAAAAGATATAAAAACGGTAGTGCATCTGGAAGCATCGGCAACAGCGGAAGCATATATTCAGGAAGCTGGTAGAGGCGGCCGCGATGGCAGTGTGGCTAAGGCAATTTTGCTGTGGAGTTTAGAAGATTCTTTGAATTATAGTGTTTTTGCAAAGGGGAGCAGGGAAGCGGCCCTTAGGGAATTTGCCGAAACTACAGAATGCCGGCGCCAGGTGTTGCTGGATGCTTTAGGGGCAGAAAAGGCGGTTTGCAGTGGGTGTGATTTATGTAATGCCCGTAAGGAAATAGCTGAAAAGGGAAGCTTATATTACAAAAAGAAAGGTAGCGGTAGGTATGTGGCAGATTGGGAGACCACTTATTCAATAATAAAAAAGAGGCGGAATGCATATTCAGAAGAAGATATAGAAACTGCTCTTTTTGAAAAGATGAATACGGTGCACAGAAAGAAACTTGGAGTAAATGTTTGGACTCATAATGATATCGTTGAGGTTGTTAAACAACTTAAAGATTCTGGCAAGGTAGAGGCCGATAATATGTTGTGGAAAGGACGTCTTAGGGTAAAAAAAGGCTAGTCCATAATAGTGATTTCTACACGGCGATTACGGCTGCGACCTTCTTCTGTTGCATTGCTGGCAACTGGTTGGGTTGAACCTTTGCCTTGTGTAAAAATATGTAGTTCATCACGAATTTTGTTTTGCACAAGAAAATCTGCAACAGCCTTTGCTCTGTCTTCAGAAAGCTTCTGGCGGGCAGAAACAGTACCTCGTTCTGCACAATGTCCTGTTACCAGAAGGTCATTTGAAAACTCTTTAAGAATACTGCCTATTTTTTCAAGTTTCTTTTTTTCAGATGGCAAAAGTTTATCGGAATCTGGTTCAAACTGAATGTTTTCAAGGCTGATAGTTAATCCTTTTTCACCTCTGTTAACAGTAATGTTATCGAGTTTATATTTATTAATCGTTTTTTGAAGTTTTTTTACATTTTCATCGTCATTTACAGAGCGATATTCTGTTACTTCACCGTGGGATTGCCCGTTGTAAACAAAAAGATTTCCATAAATATCTACCATTTTAATCTGAAACTGTTCAACGTAATGGTCTATATCATTTTTTTCGGCATCCCAATAAATTTTTTGGTGTGCAAAACCTTTAGAGCCAGCATAGGTGCTTCCATTAAGCATACTTTCGCGGGAATTCTCCTGGTAAAATTCATAATCAACTTCAATAATGTGGAGAGTAGTACCATTAATTTCTTCGGTACCACTGTAGGTGTAATTTGCTTCGAAAGGAATTTCTATTGGCTCCAGCATTCTAAAAAGTTCCCTGCAATCGTGTACTTCAAGCCCTTCGCAAGTCCAGCTTTCACCAATATTTACTTTATGGTCTGGAAAGGATGGTATGTTTCGTACTGTAGGCAGGAACTGATTGTCTGAATCGTATAATTCACCAGTTTTTTTTCTGTGAATGTTAACAGAATCTTCTTCACCCCAGGAAAGGTAATTGCCAGAACGCTGAAGCAGAGAATTCTGAGTTGTCATATATTTTGTGCTTAATAGTGCAGAACCGTCTTTTTCTACATCAAGAATTGTTGTAGAAGTTCTGTTTATAAATTCTGTTTTATTATTAAGGTGGCCATTTAAATAAGCATCTTCAGTTACTGTAGAAATATGGGAAACTGCATCTCCTTTGCGGTGCTTAAATTGAAAAAGAATCCCTTCATCGGCAAAAAGCGAAACAGATAAAAATAAAGCTATTCCTAAAAAAATGATTTTCTTCATACTTTAATTATAACAGAAAACATTCTAAAATAAAGTATGATTGAAAAATTGAATTTTCTAGTGAGCAGACCTTTCGTTCTTCTTGTAATAATATTTATTTTAATTATTCTTTTGATGATTCAAACTATTCGCCTTTATGTAAGGCAGTCGAAAATCCGTACTGATGCGATAAAACGTTCTAAAGCTGTTCGGGGCGGGCAGGTAGTAGAGCAGGTGGCTCCTTTTTTGCCTGGTTTTCCTTGTAGTCCTGAAGATGCCCGTTTTATTGGTAAACCTGTAGATTTTATAGCCTTTCCGGGGCTTTCTGAAACTGATTCTGTAGATGAAGTTTTGCTTATAGAAGTAAAAACCGGCCAGTCAGCATTAAGTTCCCGAGAAAAGGAAATTAAAAAAGCTGTAAAGGCCGGTCGTGTAAGATATGTGGAATATCGATTGAACTAAAGTTTAATTAGTTAGAAATACGGATTTTTTCCCACATGTTGTAGTAAGTTTCCAAATCGTCTCCTAAGTCATCCTTAAGTTCACATTTATCAAGTGCACTAGCTGGATACATTGGAGTTGTTGTCATGTATTTTTCTGCTTCAAGGTTTACATAACATGGGAATCTGAAGAAATCAAGGAATTTAGCATAGTTTTCTGGACGGTGAATAAAGTTGATGAATTCTGTTGCCAATTCAGCATTCTTTGAATCTTTAAGAATACACATATTATCCAAATAAGAAGGGCCACCATCCTCTGGAATAAAGAAGTCGATAGTTGAATCCCAGTCTGCTTCTGGAACTTCACCGTAAATAACTTCTGCATATCCCTGGCAAAGCCACAAGTCACCACGAGCAAAATCTTTACCAAAGCCTTCTGCATCAAATTTTACAATATTTGGAAGCCAGTCTGATTTAATTAAATCTACTGCTTCTTTAAGTTCTGATTCATTTTTTGTACAAACGCTGTAACCTTTATATTTCAAAGCATCACCCATAACTTCACGGTAATCATCCATCATTGAAGCATGTTCTTTGAACTGAGAGTCTGCGAAAATATTCCATGTACGTTCATAGTTACCAGAAACTTTCTTTTTATTTACCGAAATACCTGCTGCACCAAAGTAATAAGGAACTGCATATTCCATGTTTGGATCGTATGTTACCTTTTCCAATACTTTTGGATTGATTTTATTACGGTTTGTAAATTTTTCCTGAACGATTGGCTGGAGCATTCCTTTTGCCATCATAATAGAAACGTAATCCTGAGAAGGAACTACAATATCAAAACTTTTAGCACCACCGTTTACAAGCTTATTGAACATTGTTTCGTTAGAGTCATATTCTGTAACTACAACCTTGCAGTTGAATTCTTCTTCGAATGCTTTTACTACGTCTGTTGGTGTGTAGTAAGTCCAACTGTAAAGTTTTAATGTCTGTTTCTTTTCGCAAGATACAAAACCAAGTGAAGCTGCAAAAAGTGCAGTTGCCAAAATAATTTTATTTAATAATTTCATATTCATACCTCCTAATGTGCAGCAGCGAAAGATTTTAATCCTTTTCTTAATGCGATTGCTATTGCACAGATTCCAAGAATCAAAATAAAACTTAAAGAATTTATTACTGGGCTTACACCATGACGAATCATGTTGTATACAAAAATTGGAAGAGTTTCTACGTTTCCATTTACAAGAGATGTAATTACAAAGTCTTCAATGGAAAGGGTAATACTCATCATAAATCCACTCATAATTCCAGGCATAATTGCTGGAATAATTACTTTAAATAAAGTTTGAGTTTCAGTTGCTCCCAAGTCGTGACTTGCTTCTATAATCGAATAGTCAAATTCATCTACACGAGAATTTACCATAAGGTACGCAAATGGGAGACAGAAAGTTGAATGGGCAATAATGATAGTTCCAAGTCCCAAATCCATATGAATTCCACTTAAGAAAATCAACAAAGAAACACCCATAATAACTTCTGGAAGAACCATTGGTAAAAAACTTATAGACTGAATATAACCACGTCCAATGAATTTATACCAGCTGATACCAATTGCTGCTAAAGTACCAAGAATTGTAGCAATAAGCGCAGAAGAAAGAGCAACAATTGCACTGTATAACAACGACATCCATAATTCGCCAGAATGAAGGAATAAATCTTCGTACCAGCGGAATGAAACGCCTGTCATGTGAGCCCCTTCAGATTTATTGAAAGAGAATACAATAATTACGAACAAAGGAATGTACAAGAATAACAGTGTGAGCATAAGAACTATGTTCGAATTCGAGAATGTTGATGCTCGTTTTTTCCAGCTGCGTTTTGCATGACGGAAGTTTTCAGAGGATTTGTGATTTTTATGTAAAATTTTATCAATGATTAAAAACAAGAAATCCATTGTTAAACCCCCTTCTTCTGAGTTTTAAGTTTCTGATCTTTTTTATCTGAATAAAGCATGAACAGAATTGCACCCATAGTAATAATTGTAAGCAATACAGAGAATGCAGATGCCAAAGGAAGATTACGGGCCTTCTGAATCTGGTCCATAATAATGTTTCCAAGCATGTAGCTTTTTGTACTACCAACTAATTGTGGAACAGTATAGTTACCAAAAATTGGAATGAAAGTGAAAATAAGAGAACTGATAATACCACTCTTAATACCTGGTAAAAGAATCTTAATCATAGATTGAGACTTTGTTGCACCAAGATCACGGGCAGCTTCAATCAACGAAAAATCAAAACGGTCTACAGCTGTAAACACAGGAAGAATTGCATATGGCAAGTACATATAAATGCTTACAATAATAACTGCAGCCTTTGTGTACATAAATTTATGTGGAGTAAAGGTCCATCCTTTTGCACCAATAATAAAATGCCATATCTTTTCAAAAAATCCGAATATCTGATTCAAAAGTCCTTCATCACCAAGAATTGACTGCCATGCAAAGATACGAATCAAAGAGTTAGTCATAAATGGAATGATTACAAGAATCAAAAGTACAGTCTGATGCTTACTTCTGGCAATTGCATAACCGCATGGAAGGGCAATAAGGATTGAAACAAAAGTAGAAACTAAAGTCATCCATAATGTACGTCCAATAATTGGCAGATAAATGAATTTTCCAGTATCAGCATCTCTTGAAAAAATTGCTTTATATGCATTGAATGTGAATTCATGCTGAACCCCACCATGCATATCTTTTTTCATAAATGAGTAGCAGACAATAATAATGATTGGCACAACAAAAAATATTGTAAACCAAAGTCCCATTGGCCATGCGTATGCAGGACCTGGGTTTGCTTTTTTATATTTTGCGGCGTGAGCTTTTGCAGCCAGTTTAAGCTGTAAGCTTTGTTTGTTTGTAGATTTCTCTTTCATAGGCGCTATTTGTTAATATCTTCAACAATATATGCGTCTTCTGCTGACCAGGAAACGTAAACCTTATCTTTCCACTGAATAACAGGTCCATCATCCATATAGTCTGTATGCTGTTTGAATACTTTGATGATTTTTCCTGTATCAAGCTTAACGTAAAATTTAGACTGGAAACCAGAATAAATAGGTTCTTCTACAACACCACTGAAAACGTTTATATCTGTACGTCCACCAGTTGCTGGTGGTTCAAGAGTAATACGAATTTTTTCAGGACGGATTGTGAAAGCAACTTTCTGTCCTTTGTCTGTGTGTTCGTAGTCTGTAACCTGCATATAGCGGTCCAAAGCAGCTTCTGCTGCTGTATCAGTTGCCAATGGAGCCTGTTTTCCAAGTTCTGGAACCGAAAGGGTAGCCATATAATCATCATTACCGTTTGGATCTTTATGAGGAACGCAGTCAACAACTTCTGCATCAAAAAGATTTGTTTCTCCAATGAACTGTGCTACAAACTGAGTTGCAGGACTTTCATAAATTTCATATGGAGTACCAATCTGCAAAACGTGTCCATGGTTCATAACTGCAATTCTGTCAGAAACAGAAAGAGCTTCACTCTGGTCATGAGTTACATAAATAAAAGTAATACCAATCTGATCATGAATACGATCAAGGTCGATTAAGAGGCTTGCACGAAGTTTAGCATCGAGGGCAGAAAGTGGTTCATCAAGCAAGAGAACTTTTGGTTCGTTAATCAAAGCTCTGGCAATTGCAACACGCTGTTTCTGACCACCTGAAAGCTGATTTGGTTTTTTGTAGATATGTTCATCCAACTGAACAAGGTGAACATATTCACGAACCTTTTTATCAATCTCATCTTTTGGAAGTTTCTTCAAACGAAGAGGGAATGCAACATTTTCGTAGATACTCATATGAGGGAAAAGCGCATAAGTCTGGAACACTGTATTAGAGTGTCTCTTGTCTGGAGAAAATGGAATGACGTTTGTGTCATCAAAAAGAACTACACCATCATCTGGGAATTCAAAACCGGCGATAATACGGAGAAGAGTAGTCTTTCCGCAACCTGAAGGACCTAGGAGAGAGAAAAATTCTCCTGGATTAATAGTAAAGTTGATGTCATCCAAAGCAACAAAGTCGCCAAATCTTTTGGATACATGATCAATGGTAACCTGACTTCCGTTCACTCAAGTAACCTCAATCTTAAAAATGATAAGCCGCACATACGCACGACAAAAAGCACTTTTTCAAAAACTTAGCTATTTTGTTATGTAGGTTCGTTTTTTTAGTTAATATTCTTTCTAAAAGATAAAATGCAATATATACGTGTTTGTGTCAATAAAAAATTTAAAAGTTATTTAAAATTATTCCTTGTAAAAAATATCAATTAAATAGAAGAAATGTTACTTCTACAAAAAAATTATTTTGTGATAAAAATATTTATTGAAAGTAAGAGGTAGATAGAGTAAAATTGAAGAACTTATTAAGTGATTTTTGAGGAGTTCTTATAATGATTTCTATTATTCTTGGTATTATATTTATTGCTTTTACAGTTTTTTCAGTTCTTCCAATGGGGCCTTTGGCATGGGGTACTGATGTAATTGCATTCTTGAAAGGTTGTGCACCTGTTTTAGCAGCATTGTTTGGCCTTATCTGTTTGTTTATTGGTGCTGCAGATATTAAGGATAAAAAAGAAGCAAAAAAAGAAGAAGCTGAAACTTCAGAAGACGAAAAGAAATAAGTTTCTTCTATAAGATTTTGTATTGACATTAAACAATTAAATTTGATATTATACTTTACCCGTTAAAGGATTTTGGACTGCTCATCTTAGATCCTTGTGCGACTTTAGAAAAGATGCAAATTTTTAAATGTCGCAGATAAACTTTTATTTTAAGTAAGGTATATCATGGAAACTATCTTCGTTAAAGAATACGAACAGGCTCGCAAATGGTACATTATTGATGCAGCCGGAAAACCAATGGGACGTGTAGCTGCAAAGGCTGCTTATATCGCTCGTGGTAAAAACAAAGCAACATACACACAGAATCAGTTGATGGGTGACTTTGTTGTAATTATTAATGCTGAAAAAGCACTTGTAACTGGTGGAAAAGAACAGAAGAAGATTTACTATCATCACACAGGTTTTGTTGGTGGTCTTCGTGCTCATACTTATGAAAAATTGTTGGAAAAACACCCAACACAGCCAATGGAATTGGCAGTAGCTGGTATGCTTCCACATGGACGTCTTGGCCGCAAAATGGCAGACAATGTTAAGATTTATGCTGGTGCTGAACATCCACATGCTGCTCAGAACCCACAGCCAATCGAACTTTAATTCAGGAGTTAAGAAATGGTAAAGAATATTGCTATTGGTACAGGAAGAAGAAAGACTGCTGTTGCTCGTGTATTTGTTCGCGATGGCTCAGGAAAAATCGTTGTAAACGGTAAAGATGTAAAAGATTACTTTGTTACAGAAGAACAGGTTAAGGTTGTTCAGCAGCCATTACTCGTTACTTCAATGGGTAGCAAATTTGATATTCTTATCAATGTACAGGGTGGCGGTTTGAATGGTCAGGCTGCAGCTTGTTTGCATGGTATTTCACGTGCTTTAGTACAGATTGATCAGGATGCACGTACAGCTCTTAAAGCTAACGGATACCTTACACGTGATTCACGTATGGTTGAACGTAAAAAGTACGGACAGAAAGGTGCTCGTCGCCGCTTCCAGTTCTCAAAACGTTAGTCAGAACTATATACTGTATGTATATTACAATGCGATTTGCTTTTGCAAATCGCATTTTTTTTTGTTGTCGCAAGTTTTATTTAATAATATCTTATAAATATGGTAATAAAATCTATCGCAGAAACATCATATTCTGGAATGTATAAAATAGCTCCCGAAGAAGGAAGCGCATTCTTTATTCGGGCAGAATATTTACCAACAGTACCATTTGAAAAAATTGATGTAGGTGTGGAATTTAACGATCAGGAGACTGATGAAATTCTTGATGCAGGACTTACCTGCGTTGTTGAATTAAAGGCTGTTGAATACCTGGCAAGGGCTGAACAGAGTCGTTTTGGCCTTACAAGGAAATTAATAGTCAAAGAATATGATAAAAAATATATAGATATGGCATTAACTTTATTGGAAAGTAAAAATTATCTTTCTGATGAAAGGTATGCCAGGGCCTGGTTGAATACCCGGCGAATAAATCATTACGAAGGAAGAAGTCGTTTACTTGCAGAATTACAGAGTAGAGGAATTGGTAAAGAAGTTGCGCAAGCAGCTGTAAATGAGTTTTTTACAGAAAACGACGAGATGAAAATTTGTAAAAAGGCATACGAGCGTTTTCTAAAAAAAGGGAAAGAGGACGATAAGCTTATAGCTGCAATGATGCAAGCAGGCTTTACATATAAACAAATTAAAATGATCGAAGAATAACTATTTACGTTTAAGAATCATAATAGTCATATCATCTTCTTGTTTTGCATTTTCAGCAAAATTATTTAAATCGTTTGTAATAAGTTCAACCTGACGTTCGGGATTAAGGTCTTTTACTTTTTCGAATGATGATAATAATCTTTCAATTCCGAATAATTCATTTTTCTGATTCTGGAATTCCAATAATCCATCTGTGTAGAGAATTATTTCATCACCACTTTCAATTTCCAGTTTTTGATTTATGTAAACAGATGGCAGATATTTAATTCCCAGGGCTCCCATAGCTGAAGGATCTCTTTCAAGAAGTTTTGCAGTTTTAGTTTGTGCTTTATATATAATTGGCAACATATGACCTGCATTAACAATATCAATATAGTTATCGAAAGTTTTAATCAGTAAACCTGTAAGATAGTTCTCAATATCGCCTTTGACTCTTGTAAGATGATTGTCTATGTTTGTTACAACAGACTGCAAATCTTCATTCAAATTTGAATAGAATTCCTGATGGATAATATTTTTAGTAAGCATTGTAATTAAGCCGGAAGAAATTCCATGTCCTGAAATATCAAAAAGACCAATACCGTCTAGTCTGTCATTATTAGTGTAAATATCATACATGTCGCCTGTTACTTCTGACATTGGAATACTTTTTATGGCAACTTCCCACTTATCGAAGTCAAGTTTATTTTGTTTGAAGAAAGTTTGCTGAATTATTGCGGCCTGATGAATTTCTGTTGAAAGAAGATTTTTCTGATATTCCAGATCTTTTTCAGTCTTTCTTATTCGATATTTTAGGAAGGAGCCAAATAAAAATGCCAATGCGTAAACCAGTGGAAAACGCAATTCAAAAGCTTCATTAAAATCGTATACATAATTATTTAATGGTGTCCACATGGCTGCAGAAAGAATTACAAAGAAAATGGAATTACAAATATAGAAGAACGGTGTGTCCAGAAGATAAACTGTAAACAGTGGAATTACAGTAAGCCAGATAACGCCAAAACCATCTGTTCCTCCGCTTACCAAAAATGAATACTCAAGTCCAAAAATAACAATAATTGCAGAAATATAAAAAAGTCGAAGTTTTTTTGTAATAGAAAGGTAGATGTAATTAAGCAGCATTATTGTGCCATATGTTAGGGAGATTGTAACCTGTAATTTATTGCTGCTACTTTTTATATTTAAAACAGCCATAAACAGCCCTTGAAGTCCAATCAGTAAAGATATAAAACGACTTATTTGCAGTGTTCTATTTTCATTTGAGCTGTTAAAAAATTTGTTTTGTTTCATTTATCTAGCCTCAATGTATATTAATTTAGCCTGATAATCACCCCAGTCACGTCCTATTGGAATGCCAGCATTTATTATTGTAAGTCCGCTTAATTCCATTGGAGGGAATTTTCTCTGGTCTTCATCAGGATATGTAATTTTGTAGTTCTGTTCAGAATTAAGTCCGGTTAGTTTAATCATTCTAGTCTTGTAATTAGGATGATTCATAATTTGAACAAAAGTAACAAGTGCCTTTTTCTTATCTTTTGAAACAGTCATCCAGCAATCATACTCGTTATTTTCGCTGTAACTTGCAACTCTGTAATAATCACCATTTCGAACAAGATCGCTGAATTTTTTGTAAAGGGCGATTTGCCGAGGAATCATTTTGCGGTCGTCTTCAGAAAGTTTTGTTATGTCTAATTCGTAACCAAAAGTTCCTGCGAGAGCAACGTATCCTCTGGTTTTGAAAGGTGTTATTCTGCCACAAGCATGATTAGGACAAACACTTACATGGGCTCCCATAGTTGAAAGAGGGTACATTAGAGCGGTTCCTTCCTGAATTGCAAGACGTTCAATGGCATCTGTATCATCTGAACACCAGATTTGTGGACTAAAGTAGAACATTCCCGGATCAAAGCGAGCACCACCACCGCTGCAGTTTTCTAATAAAAGATTTGGAAATTCTTTTAAAAGTCGTTCCTGCATTTCGTATAGACCGAGAGTATAACGGTGATAGAATTCCCCAATCTGATCCGCAGGTAAATCGGGACTTCCCACATCCGAAAGCTGACGGTTCATATCCCATTTTACATACTCAATATTTGCACTGCGAAGAATTTTTGCTACCGACTCGTAAGCGTGGTCTCTAACTTCTTTACGTGTAATGTCCAAAACAAGCTGCTGACGACTCATTCCAGGTTCACGGCCTTTAATCTGTATTGCCCAATCTGGATGTGCCCGGTATAAATCTGAATCTGGAGAAATCATTTCTGGCTCAAACCAGATTCCAAACTTCATTCCAAGTTTATTAACTTCATCAACAAGATATTTTAGTCCACCTTTTAACTTAGATTCGTTTACATACCAGTCACCAAGACTGCTGTCGTCAAAACTTCTGTGACCGAACCATCCGTCATCCATTACAAGCATTTCAATTCCATCTTTATGGGCTTCTCTTGCAATGTCCAAAAGTTTTTCTGTATCAAAATTGAAATATGTTGCTTCCCAGTTATTAATAAGAATAGGACGCATAGATTTTTTATACGGACTTCGGATTAAATGTTCCCTGTACAAATCGTGAAATGAATGAGACATTCCGTTTAATCCTTTGTTTGAGAATGTAAGAACTGCCTGTGGGGTATGGTAAGTTTCCTTTGGATTTAACTTCCAGCAGAAATTTTCTGGGTTAATACCAATAATAGTTCGAAGGCTGTCGAATTGTGTTCTCTGAATATTTGCAATAAAGTTACCGGAATAAATAAAGTTTATTCCGTATACGTTTCCTGTCTGGAAATCTGCATTTTTATCAAGTATGGCAATAAACGGATGTTCCTGATGTGTTGTTACACCTCTGTTGCTGGAAACTCCCTGGTGGGCCATATGTATCTGGCGGCGGTCAATATGGCGTTCGCGAGCCCAACTGCCGTTTAGAGTAATCATATCGTAATTTTGATTATCCATATCAAATGCTGCTGATAGGGCTCGTTTAATATAAACAGGTTCATTATTTGTTTTATTTGTTATTTTTGTTGAACGTACAATGGCGTCTGTGTCGTTAAAAATAGTGTAAAAAAGAGACACTTCAACTCCGAGAACGGAATCTTCGGTTATAATTTCAAGGGTTTCTCCATTATCACCAAAAACGCATGGAAGTTCAGGAATTTGAATAGTTCCTTTTGTAATTTTGTAATCTTTATATTTTAGTTCTACGGCGTTATTTCCATTCAGGTTAGAGATAGCTAAAGCTGCCTCGCGAAAATCACCAATTCCTTCTGTAGGGTATTCCTGTGGTAAAAAATCTAAAAGGCTGTGTTTTTCGCGGAAAATTTCATTGTCGCTAAAGCCATATTCCATTTGACGTGTAAGATATGTAACATCATCGTTACCAAGTTTATTTCCATAGTATGTGTGTGCTAAATATCCTTTATTCGAGATTGTAATTACATAAAGAGAATTTGGAGTTTCTAAGCGGAATGAATTTGTATTTTTATTAAAAGAAATCATATTAACGTCCATTTATTCTATTATACTATGTTTTATCTTAAAATTAAGAAAATTTTTATTCTATTGACAAATAATTTGAAATTATCAAAATATAAGGTATGAAAGCATATACACACAAAGTAAATTATTATGAAACAGACAAGATGGGAATAACTCATCATTCAAATTATGTAAGATATATGGAAGAAGCCAGAATTTCTTTCTTAGATCAGATTGGGTACAGTTTTGACCGTCTTGAAGCAGAAGGAATTTCTTCGCCAGTTATTCATATTGAATGTAATTATAAGAAGACAACTACTTTCCCTGATGAAATTGAGATTGAAGTTGTTGTTGCAAAACTGACTGCACTTAAATTAACATTTGGTTATACATATAAAGTGAAAGGGGAAGTTGTATTTACTGCGACTTCTTCGCACTGCTTCCTTGATGAAAAAGGAGCGCCGGTTATTGTTGAAAAGAAATATCCAGCGCTCTTTGAAGAGTTAAAAAAACACGTTGTTCAGTAAAAAAACTAGAAACGGCCTTCGTCTGTGTCCCAGTGCTGTAACTCGTTGTGGTCTTTGATGTACTTGATTGTTTCATCAACAGTTGTAAAACATAGACCAACGACAGTGTCGGCACAACCATAATAGATTGCAATACGTCCTGTTGCAGCATCTGTAAGAGCGGCTACTGGGAAGCAGACATTAGGAACAAATCCTGTTGTTTCATAAAGTGCTTCTGGAGTGAGCATATAGTCTCCGCAGCGGTACTTTACAATAGAAGGATTATCACGATCCAAAATTGCTGCAGAGAATGAATATACATATCCACTGCAAGTCTGACATACTCCGTGATAGAACATAAGCCATCCTTCATCTGTTTCGATTGGAGCAGGGCCACATCCAATCTTTAATCCTTGCCACCAGCCATCGCCACCTTTCTGCATGACAAGTCTATGTTCGCCCCAGTATTTCATGTCAGGAGACTGTGAAAGGAGGATATCACCGAATGGGGTATGACCTGAATCTGAAGGGCGAGAAAGCATTACATATTTATTTTTTATTTTTCTAGGGAATAAAACAGCATTTCTATTAAATGGAAGGAAAGGATTTTCAAGACGTGTAAAATCTTTGAAATCTTTTGTTGAGGCAATTCCAATAGAAGCTCCGTCAAAATCTCCACACCACATAATATAGTAAGTATCATCAATTTTTACACAACGTGGATCATATGCGTAGTATGGGTCGTGTGGAGTGCCATCTGGATCATGCATATGAATCTTTTCAGTCTGGAATGTCCAGTGAATACCATCTTCTGAATCTCCAAGGTAAAGGAATGGGCGAGCGTGGGCATCTTCTGAACGGAAAACACCTTTGAATTTTCCTTCCCATGGTATTACAGCACTGTTGAAAATACGTCCCATTCCAGGAAATGGGTTGCGGTCAATAACAGGGTTTTCTGAATAACGCCAGATTGGAAGCCACCAGTCTTTAGGTTTGTCCTGCCATGGAATGTTTGGTAAGTTTTCTCCATTGATGATTTTAGACATGTTTTATTCTCCTATAACGAAAATCAAGTTTTATTACTTAAAGATTACTTTGATTTAATTAAATTGTCAATTTAATTAAGTAAAATGTAATTATAAATTAGGTAAATTTAAGTAAAATTACCTAATTTTTATTCAAAAAAAATAAAACTAATAAAATAAAATGTAAAAACAAAATAATGTGTGGTAAAATATTATTATGAAAGCTTATACAATTGATGAAATACCATATAAGAAAATTTTAGGACGTAATGTTAAATCTGCCGGAGAAAATAAAAGTCTCAATCTTTTTTGGGGTGCTTCTGCATTCGAAGTAAAGGTAAAGGCTTCTGAAGTATGGATGGATTTGTCTTGCAATTATGACAATCTGGAAATATGGGTTGCCGTAGAAGTTAATGGTTTTCAGATCAGTCGCTTTATAGTTTCAAAAGATAAGCAGTCATATTGTATTTCGAAAAATTTAAATCCTGAAAAAGAAAATTTAATTACTATTATTAAAGATACTCAACCAATGCCAGATGATATAAAGCATTCATTAACAATTCATAATGTATCATTAAATGATGGGGGAGTGTTCTGTCCTGTTGCAAATCGAAAATATAAAATAGAATTTATTGGAGACAGCATAACTTCTGGAGAAGGACTTGCTGGCGTGTGGGATGAAAATGAATGGATTCCACAATGGTTCTGTGCTTCAAAAACTTACGCAATGCAGGTTGCAAAGAAAGTCGATGCCGATTGGAATGTTATGAGCCAGTGTGGCTGGGGAATAAAGTGGGCCTGGAACGGAGACAGAAATAATGCTTTGCCTCCACATTATGAAAATGTTTGCAGCATAATGAAAGGGGATTATGAAAATCAGCTGGGAGTTCAAGAAAAATATGATTTTGGAACTGGTGCTGATTTTGTAGTTATTAATCTTGGTACAAATGATAATGGTGCGTTTACACAGCCTGCCTGGGTAGATAGTGAAGGTAAAAAATATGAACTTCACGTTGATGCTGACGGAAAAGCTGTTGAGGCGGATGGACGAATTATTACAGAAGAAATAAAGAAATTTTTAGGAGTAATTCGTATTCATAATCCTAAGGCTAAAATCATTTTTACCTGGGGAATGATGAAATTAAAAGCACTTCCAGATTTTCTTCAGCTTGGAGTAGATGAATATAAAAAAGATTCCAAGGATAATAATGTTTGTACTCTTGTACTTGACTGTATGGAAGATATTGAAAAATCTAATGAAGATAAAGGTTCAAGAGGACATCCTGGAATGGTTACCCATAAAGCTGCGGCGAAAAAAATTGCAGACTTTATTTTGAAGTCATAGCAACTGAATCTCGGATAATAAGGCTGCCACTTACCAGATGGCGGCCTTTTATATATTCGGTGCCATTTATTTTACTTAGTATTAGTTCTGCGGCAACTTTTGCAGTATCTTCAGGGTTAATAAATACGGTTGTAAGGTCAATGCTGCAACGTCCTTGTGGAAGATAATTATCAAATCCGGAAACAGAAACGTTATATGGAACCTGAAATCCATTCATCTCTAAAACTGTAATAAGCTCGGCAGCAGTTTCGTCACAATTGCAGACAAAAGCTGTAGGCATATTATTTAGAGGAAGTTTCAATCTGATTTTTACTCCTTTTTCATCGCGGTCATCAACAATTTGGCTAGTAGAAGTTTCCAGCTTATTTTCAAGCATTGCTTTCTGGAACCCCATATAGCGGTCGGTAATAGAAGTTGTAGCACCAAAGTTACCTACAAAGCGAATGTTTTTGTGGCCCTGTTCTATAATATGTTTTGTCATTAAATAAGAACAATGAAAATCATCATTTGAAACACTGTCATAATTTTTCTTTTCAGAATAAAAATCAAGCAATATAAAATTTGAAAAAGATTTGTTTATTTCTTCTATATAATCATTACTAGTTTGTCCCAATATGATTAAGCCGTCTATTTTGTTGTCGCGAATCATTCTTGGTATTTCTAAAGAATTTTCATCCTGGTCGGACAAAAGTTCCATAATGCTGTAATAATTTCTTTTTAATAGAGCTTGAGAAAGATGATTGAAAAGATACCAGTAATATGAAGAATTTGGAGAAAAAAAACGAGAAGGGATTAATATTCCAATATTTCCAGTTCCATTTATTGTATTTGTAGGGGCTGCTTCGGCTTTTATTTTATAGCCCATTTCCTCGGCTGTTTGTTTTATCTGATAGCGTAATTCTTCGCCAACCCCTTCCTTATCGGAAAGGGCCTTTGAAACAGTAACAGTACTTATGTTTAATTTTTCTGCAATGTCTGATAATCTAACTTTCTTTTTTTGTGCCATTACTTAAATTATATCATTAATTTAAGTAAAAAATAAAGTAAAATTAATCTGGTAGAACACTTGCAAAATAACCGGATGAAGAAATTGGTTCTCCACCGTTTGTAAGGTGTTTAGTATCGCCAAGTCGTTCTACACGGAACCAGGCCTGGCCCTGCAATCTTTCTTCTGAATTAAGAACTGTGACAGATGTAGGTGCAACATAAAAACCGTGCCATAATTGAATTGGCGAAATTCCGATTAAATGTGAGATAATTGTAAACATAACTCCAAGGTGACAGAAGAATACCAGTGTTGTTTCTTCTGGGTAGTCATCTTTTACAGATTTCAAATGGTACTGGTCAATTGGTTCATTCCAGTTATGATTTGGAACAGGTTCTTTTACAGAGTAAAAACCTTTTTCATTTCGTTTATAACCATATTCTTCCAGAAGTTTATCTATTCCATCGCATACTTCTTTATATCGCTGTGGAACTATTTCGCCCATATATTCATTGTTGCACCAATCATCTTTATCGAAAAATTCTTTATGTGCAGTAAATTCTTCAGGCATAATATCCCAGGTTCTCAATTTTTCATTTTTTAGAGACTGGTGCCATGTTGGAAATTCCTGCAGCCAATCGATAACTTTTGCTTCACGTTTAAGCCGTTCCAAAGATGGTGCACCTGTTGCCCGGGCACGTCCTAAAGGAGAAGAGTAAAAGGCTGTAATATTTTTCCACTTACATACTCGTTCTGTAAGAAGTGCAACTTCCCGTTTTCCTTTTTCTGTAAGATTGTCTATTGCGTAATCTGGGTCACCATGTCGAATAAAAATAAGTCTCATAATTTTTGTATTGAATGTAATAGAAAAGAAAAAGAGGCAGATTATATAAAATCTACCTCTTTCAAATATAAGTTTGTTATAGTGTTTACTATTTTACAAATTCTTTTTTCAAGAAGTCCAAATCCAATTCTGGGTAAAGAACATGAGCTTTAAGTAATTTGTTTACGCGAGCTTTTGCTTCTTCCTGAACTTTTGGATCAAGGTCAATTTTACCTTTAGCTGGTTTACCTTCTTTTGTAAGGCCTGGTTTTGTTCCTTTAAGTACAAAGTCAATGATATCAGCAACTTCTTTCATATCTGCTTCGTTCATACCAAGAGTTGTAAGACCTGGAGTACCAATACGGATACCAGATGTCCACCATGCACCATTCTTGTCATATGGAAGAGCATTTGCATTTGCTGTAACACCACAAGCAAACAATGCAGCTTCTGCCTGTTTTCCTGTAAGTCCGTAAACTGTTACATCACAAAGCATAAGGTGGTTGTCTGTACCGCCAGTCTGGAGTGGAATACCGTGAGCTTTACAGCCTTCTGCCAAAGCAGCAGCATTTTTTACAACCTGAGCTGCCCAAGCCTGATATTCTGGAGTGCGAGCTTCTTTGAATGCAATTGCTTTAGCTGCCATAATATGACCAAGAGGACCACCAAGTACCATTGGACATCCCTTGTTTACGTAGTCAGCAAATTCTTTTTTACAAAGAATCATAGCACCACGTGGACCGCGCAATGTTTTGTGTGTAGTTGTTGTTACGATATCTGCCCATTTTACTGGATCATAGTCGCCAGTGAATACTTTACCAGCAACTAAACCTGCAAAGTGTGCCATATCTACCATTAATACTGCTCCACATTTGTCGGCAATTTCGCGGAAACGTTTGAAGTTGATTTTTCTTGGGTATGCAGAGAACCCTGTCAAAAGAATGAGAGGTTTAACTTCCATTGCCTGTTTTTCAATTGCATCGTAGTCCAAAAGACCTGTTTCTTTATCTACGCCGTATGGATGTGATTCAAACATACGAGCAGAAACATTCATTTTGTAACCGTGTGTAAGGTGACCACCACAAGAGTAGTCGAGCCCCATAAGTTTCTGATTTCCAAATTTTACACGGAGTTCTGCAAACTGTTCATCTGTAAGATCATTCAAAGATTTTACGCCAAGTTCTTCCAAAGTTGGAGTTTCAACTTTTGCGCTTAAAATTGCCCAGTATGCAACTAAGTTTGTATCTGCACCAGAGTGTGGCTGAACATATGCATAATCTGCACCAAAAAGAGCTTCTGCTTCACGAGCTGCAACATTTTCTACAGCATCAATATTTACACATCCACCATAGTAGCGGTGTTCTGGATATCCTTCAGCGTATTTATCAGTAAGAAGGTTTCCCATAGCTGCCTGAACATTCAAAGAACAGTAGTTTTCAGAAGCAACTAATTTAAGGTGACTGCGCTGATTTTCAATTTCATTTACAATTGAA
>JAZLKI010000083.1:0-40136 GCA_045597485.1 Treponema sp. | reverse complement strand
CCGCGCTCAGAACCTTGCTGTAAACTGTTTTCTTCCTTCGCGTAGCTTAAGTTCCTTTATATTTAAAAATGAAAGCCGGAACTTAAGTTATAAAATTTACGAGAGGGAAGAGAGAGGTTACCAGCAAGGCTCTGAGCATGGGCAATAGTTTCCTTGCCATGCTCAGCGCCTAGCGACGATATCTAGCGGTGATGGTAACCTCTCTCTGACCGGTAGTAAATTTTATGGGTGAACTAGCTAAAAAGTGCTTTCTGACTGGGAGTATGTTTTAAGTTTAGCCGCAAATTAAGGCTAATGACTAAACACTGATTTTAAACTATACTCTTTCTATTCAATTAACCTTTTGGAGGCCTTTCATGGGTGGCATTTTTGGTGTTGCGTCTAAAAACGACTGTTCTTTAGATTTATTTTTTGGTGTAGATTATCATTCGCACTTGGGAACAAGACGTGGTGGTATTGCAGTTGTAAATGCTGAAGGTAAGCTTCAGCGTGTAATTCACAACATTCAGAATTCGCCTTTTAGAACTAAGTTCGAAAACGACATGGAAGACCTTAAGGGTAACATTGGTATTGGTTGTATTTCTGACTTTGAACCTCAGCCTTTAACTGTTCAGTCCCATTTGGGAAGTTTTGCAATTACTACTGTTGGTATTGCAACAAACAAAGATGAACTTGTAGAAGAAATCTTAAAAGACGGACACACTCACTTTTTGGAAATGAGCGGTGGCGAAATTAATCAGACTGAATTGATTATTGCTCTTATTAACAAAAAGGATTCTATTCTTGAAGGTATTAAATATGTTCAGGAAGTTGTAAAAGGTTCTATGTCTATGTTGATTTTGACAAAAGACGGAATCTACTGTGCCCGCGATAAGCTTGGCCGTACTCCTATTCAGATTGGTAAAAAAGACGGTGCATACTGTGCTTCTTTTGAAAACTTTGCTTACCACAACTTAGGTTACACAGACTGTTACGAACTTGGACCTGCAGAAATTGTTTTTATGACTGCAGACGGAATCAAGACTTTGCAGGAACGTGGCAAAAAAATGAAGATTTGTACCTTCCTCTGGATTTACTACGGCTACCCAACAGCAACTTACGAAGGTGTAAACGTAGAAGCAATGCGCTACAACTGCGGTAAATATCTTGCTATGCGGGATAAGGGTTCTGTTCAGCCAGATGCTGTTGCAGGTGTTCCAGACTCTGGTACTGCACACGCTGTAGGTTATGCCAACGAATCTGGCATCCCATTTACACGCCCATTCATTAAATACACACCAACATGGCCTCGTTCATTTATGCCTACTAACCAGGAACAGAGAAACCTTATTGCTCACATGAAGCTTATTCCTGTTCAGCAGCTTATTACTGGCCGTAAAATTCTTTTGATTGATGACTCTATTGTACGTGGTACTCAGTTGCGCGAAACTACAGACTTCCTTTACGAAAGTGGCGCAAAAGAAGTTCACATCCGCCCAGCCTGCCCTCCACTTGTATATGGTTGTAAATACTTGAACTTCAGCCGTTCTAAATCTGAAATGGATTTAATTACAAGACGTGTTATTAAGCAGTTTGAAGGCGACAATGTAAGCGACGAAGTTTTACAGAAATACTGCGATCCAGATTCTCCAGAATACGCAAAAATGGTAGAAGAAATCCGCAAGCAGTTACACTTTACAACATTACGCTTCCACCGCCTTGACGATATGTTAGACAGCACCGGCTTACCACACGACTGTTTGTGCACTTATTGTTGGAATGGTCAAGAATAATGTACTACGATTACACATACCTTATTTTTATTTTACCTGCACTTTTGCTTAGTCTTTGGGCTCAGGTTATGGTAAAGTCGCGTTTTGCAAAATATGACAAGGTTACCTGTAAGCGGAGCTTTACCGCTGCACAGGCTGCTCAGTACTTATTAAAAGCAAACGGCATTACAGATGTAAAAATCGCACACATAAGAGGGAATCTTACCGACAACTACAACCCATCTACCAAGGTTTTGAGCCTCAGCGATTCCACAATCAACAGTACCTCCATAGCAGCAATTGGAGTTGCAGCCCACGAAACAGGCCACGCAATTCAGCATGCTACAGGATACAAGCCTTTAGAATTAAGAAGAACCTTAGTACCAGCTGCCAACATTGGATCCCGCTTTGGACCTTTACTGGTAGTTTTAGGAATTATCTGGGGAACCGCTGCCAATGCCACAACTTACGGTCCTTTAGCTCAGCTTATCAGTAATATTGGAATTGGATTATTCAGTCTTTCGGTAGGATTCTATCTTATTACTTTGCCAGTAGAATTCAATGCTTCAAACAGAGCTTTAAAACTTCTGCAGGAAGCAAACGTAATGGACAAAGAAGAAATTAAAGGAACAAGAAAGGTTTTGGGAGCCGCAGCTATGACTTATGTAGCTTCAGCCTTAAGTGCCATTGGCTCTCTGTTAAGACTGATTGTGCTTTCAAATCGCCGCCGCCGCTAACTCCCCCAAAGCTTATTTTATAATCTCAGGAACTACAGCAGTAAATGGTGCTGCTGGTAGTCCGTTTTCTGCGTACAAAGTTACAGGATATGGACTGTTACTCCACAAATAGCGGATTTCTTTTAAAGACCCCTTCACGGCAGGAACCGGAACCTGAATTTCATCATCCGAAATTATTCTTCCCGCAATTTCTACCATTTTAAGTTCACCATCACATTCGTAAGTAAAGCTGAAGCCAGGAACATAGTCCTGCAATGCCGGATTAAGACTTACAAGCTTAGAACCACCGCAATCAAACTGAACTATAAACACTTCTTCCATTCGTTTTGTAAATATAGCCTTGGGAGAAGGAGTATAATTCTTATTGTAGGCAATTCTTAAAGCCTCCATAGCACTTCTGGTTCCTGCAGTGTATTTCTTTTCAGGATGTAAATCATTCCATTCGCCGGCATCAATAGTTACAGCCAGACCTGCATTTCCAGCCAGTTCTACAGCCAAAAGCTGCTCCTGACGTAAAGAAGCCCATTCGCTGGTTAATTGAGCATTGCATTCATCCCAGCCGTCGCTCCAGTTTGGAAGCTGAACTACAACAAAAGGCATATCGTTTTTTGCATACTTAAACTTCTGGCGCCACAAAGAAATAAGTTTTACCAGCATCTGTTTATATTCTTCATAATGTCCGGCATCACTTTCTCCCTGGTACCAAAGAGCGCCGGCAACAGCATAATTAAAAGCAGGAGAAAGCATTGCGTTGTACAAAGCGGTTGGCACCCATTCAAAAAACATTCCTGATGGAGCATCTTCTAGTTCGCAGCCCTTTTTCATTTTCCAGATTCCGTCCAGTTTTATAAGTTCAGAACCAGGCATTAATGATTTTGCATCTGCATTTTCCTGAACTTCAACATTTCTAAATGCAACAGGACTAACAGGTACATCAGCAGTAAAAAGGCAGTAAGGCTTTTCTTCATAAAAGCGGATTGGTCCGTTTTTAGAGTTCTTCTGAACCCTGATTGTAATAGTGTTGCTGCCTTCCACAAGAGTTCCAGCAGGCACTTCGTAACGGCGTGGAGGATAGCAATAGAAGGTTTCTCCAACCTTAAGCCCGTTTACATATACCCGGTCTGCATCCAAAATAGTACCAAGCCACAACCAGGTTTTTTGAGCATTAAAGTTTTCCACCTGATTCAATGTTAAATTGATTTCTTTTTTAAGCCAGATAATTCCAGCCTTTTCTACAGGAATATTTGAAGGAATCTGCACATCTTCCCAGGAACCGGCAACATCACGGAAGGAAAGCTGCTCCCAGGCTCCAGAATTACCTTCATCAGCACCAGAGATTAAACTATTCCATCTTTCATTTTCTAATGCCATAGATTCCTGTTTAGCTTTTATAGCAGAAAGATTTTCCCATTTACTAAGTTCAGTTAAATAATGCTGCTTATCACCAAGCTCTTCCAGTGATTTTTTACTCATCCAGGCGCTAATAGGACTACCACCCTGGCTGGCATTAATTACACCAACAGGAACTCCCAAATCCTGGGAAAGTTTTTTTGCAAAAAAGTATGCAGTTCCACTCATAGAGCCAATATTTTTAGGAGAAGCGCATTTCCATTCAGGATTAACTACAGAATCCTGTTCTCCCTCAAAGTTGAAGGAAATAGGCACAGTAATCATTCTGATATGATTGTTAGTTGGAAGATCGAATTCCTCAGGGTAAGAAAATTTCATGCGTTCCATTGGAAGCTGAGCATTAGACTGGCCGGAACTTACCCAAACCTCGCCTACATAAACATCGGAAAACTGAATCTTTTCACCGCCAGAGTGAATATCCATTGCAAATGGACCACCTTCCTTACCAGGATTATATTCAATTTTCCAGTTTCCGCTGGAATCTGTAACAGTTTCAATTTTCTGATCC
Source organism: Treponema sp. (assembly GCA_045597485.1). Taxonomy (GTDB): domain Bacteria; phylum Spirochaetota; class Spirochaetia; order Treponematales; family Treponemataceae; genus Treponema_D. The sequence goes on along the minus strand of JAZLKI010000083.1, from coordinate 35,730 downwards.
CGGAAATTCAAAGTAACTTTTGCACCTTTATCTCCGGAACCAAAAATACAGTTAGTTGTATTTCTCTGAAGCACCATTCCATCACTGTAAATGCCTTTTACTGTCAGCATAATTTTTCCCCTATTTTCTATTTTTAACTGTTGTTTTTATGATTTAAAATTAGTTAACCCACAAGCGGGCAGTATTTTCGTATTTGAACCAGTCAAAATCAGCATAGAATTTACCATCGCTGGAACCGTCACCACAAACTGCAAACATTCCAATTACAGTACCAACAAATCCGCCGGCTTTTTCATAACTAAGAATTGAAGCATCAAGATTATCTGCAAGGACTTCAAGACTGCGTTCATCACGACCATATTCAAAGCGAAGATTCTGTTTTTCGGCAATAACTCTAAGCACACCGGTAAATTCTTTTGAACCGCCGCTAAGAACCGCTTCATTAATTACTTCTTCAGTTTCACCGCTGGCCTTAATCAGCTGAATTACAATCACCTTACCGCGAAGACGAACCTGCAAACGGTAGTTAAAAGTTTCATTCTGGAAACAAACAATACCAGCATAATCTTCATCTTTTTCAAAATGCAAATTGATTCCGCAGGAAGCTTCGTAACTAAAGCCAGTCTGACGGCGGGCAACCATGTGAACACCTCTGTCTGCACAAAGTGGAGCGCCACCATACAAACGAAGGCTTCCAGGATTTTCTGTAAGATTTGCAAACTTTTCTTCAAGACTGCGTAAACCAAGCCAGTATAAGCCCAGTTTATTTTCATTAAAGTCATCAATTACAGGGAAACGAACCGCATCAGGATCATCATTATTTCTCTGAACTACCAGACCAGTTAATGAATAAGCATTTTCAACAAGTCCAGTCTGCCAGCTGGCAACAGGCCAATCATCTTCCCACTTTACAGGAACCATAAAAGTTTCGCGGCCCATATTACAGAAACGCTGACCACCATCACCATAAGGACGAGAAGCTAAACAAACCATCCACCAGTGTTTGTCGTTATCCTGGAATAAATCAGCATGACCAACATAAACAACGCCGGCACCCATTCCCAAATGGCGATGAGTCAAAATTGGATTTGCTTTCTTACCAACCCAAGGGCCTTCTACACTTTCACTTCGGGCAACACAAACAGCATGTTCAGGACCAGTACCACCTTCAGCATGAAGAAGATAATATTTTCCATTGATTTTATAGATATGAGGACCTTCAGGCCAAACACAATCACGCAAAGCACCGCGCCAAATACCTTTAGATTCACCCAAAAGCTTACCGGTAGTAATATCAAGCTTCTGCACCCAGATTTCCCAGTTACCGTTATATTTTGGACCTTCAGGAGCAGGACGAGTACCAACATACCAGCAGGTTCCGTCATCATCAAAGAACAAAGACGGATCAATACCTTCGGCTCCAGGAATAGGAATTGGATTAGACCATGGACCGGCAGGATCATCAGCAGTTACAAAAAAGTTACCAAGTTTATCAACCTGAGTACAAATACAGTAGAATTTTCCGTTGTTATAGCGAATAGTTGGAGCAAACAAACCGCGGGAAACTCCCTGCCCAGTAAAATCCAGCTGTTCAGGACGATCAATAATATTTCCTATCTGTTCCCAATGAACACAGTCTGTACTCTTAAAAATTGGAAGACCTGGAAAATAAGAAAAAGACGAATTTACAAGATAAAAAGCACCTTCTGCAGCACATACAGAAGGATCAGGATAAAATCCTGGCAAAATTGGATTAATAATTCTAGAACTCATAACTTAATTATAAATCCTGGCAAATAAAAAAGATATAAGAAAAAATACCTTATTTTTAAGTCAAGATGAGGAAAGTAAAAATATGATTAATCTTATATTTTATGAAGAATTATTTGTTAACGAAAAAAATATTATTATATTTAAAACATGTCATATATTTCCTCAAAACCGAAACTAAGTTCTAAACAACTTATTCAAAAAATGAAAAAAGAAAAAGGAATTAAGTTCAATTTGATTTCAGAAGCAGACGCCGAAATATATATGCTTAATTCCAATAATTATTTACGAACAGCATCTTACAGAAAAAATTATCAGAAATATACAAATGGCGATAACAAAGGTAAATATATTAATCTCGATTTTGCATACTTAAAGGAATTATCTTCTATAGATTTTCATTTTAGAAGTCTCGTCTCCAAAATGTGTATTGATATAGAACATAACTTAAAAGTTCAAATCCTTAAAGAGATTGAAAACAATACCTCAATAGATGGATATGGAATAGTAAACTCATTTCTGCAATTAAATCAGAAAATTGTAAACAAGTTGGAAGGTACAATTAATAGTCCGTTTACAGGAGACTTAATTCAGAAGTATTTTACAATTTCGTCTACTGTAAATCCTAATACGGGAAGAACTATTTATAAAATTACAAGTTATTCAGATTGTCCCGTGTGGGTTTTATTTGAACTGATTACATTCGGTGATTTAATAATCTTTTTTGAATATTATAAAGCAAACTATTCTACAAATATTAAGTTATCAAAAAATGTTTTAAATCTTGTAAAAAGTTTACGAAATGCTTCGGCTCATAATAATTGTATAATTGCATGTCTTAATCATAAAACTTGTGGAACACCAGCAGAGATTTCGCAAAAAATAGCAAGTATTAAAACAATCAATAAAAATCAACGTCAGAAAAAACTATCTCAAAGACCGACTCTAGAATTTGTCGCATTGTTATATGCATACGATTCTATTGTATCAGAAAAAGTAAAAGCAAAGAGAATAGAGGAATTAAATGATTTGTTATTTATAAGAATGTGTCGAAATAAAAATTATTTCTCTGATAATTCACTAATAAAGTCTAGTTATGATTTCATATGTAAAGTAGCTTCTAACTTATTTATTTGACTCTTTTGTAATCCAATGTTATATTTAGAAAAGAACTAAAAATGCTTAGCATTTTGTAGGGGCGGCGTTGCGTACGGCGCTCCATTTTTTTTTAACTTCTTTTCTATTTTATGAAATCCAATACATATAATTAACTAGATATCTTCAACTTATTAATTCCGATGATTTAAAAACAAAAAAGCTCGTCTTTATGACGAGCCTTAAGTTTGAGACTGACACGATTCGAACGTGCGACCCTCACCTCCGCAGGGTGATGCTCTAATCCAGCTGAGCTACAATCTCATTATTTATTATACACACACTGGATTTGTGAAGTGTAGCGGAAGCGACAGGAGTTGAACCTGCCCGGCCCTTTCGGAACCGGCGGATTAGCAATCCGTTGTATTACCGCTCTACCACGCTTCCAGTAGAATCGGAGCGAGAGGGATTCGAACCCCCGGACCCGTGAAGATCAACGGTTTTCAAGACCGCCCCAGTACGACCGCTTTGGTATCGCTCCAATAAGTGAGTGTTAATATATATTTTTTATTATTTTATGTCAAGCAATTACTAATTTTTTTTGTGATTTTTTTCAAAAAATGCAAAATTATATTTGACTTTCCGAGTCTACGTTTTTACATTTATATATAGAAGAATTATATATTTGGGAGAAGCTTATGAAAAAATGGTATATGACTGCAGGAATCTTAGCTGCTGTTTTGGGGTTACTTATTATTATCTTCCCAGCTTTCTGGATTAATCTTGTTGTAACAGTACTCGGTTTAGGTGCTATTGCTTATGGTATTTACAATATTAAATTTGCAAAAGACCTTATTGAAGTTGAAATTTACAAGAAAACTATAATGATAAAAAGCATCGTTAGTATTGTGATTGGTGCTATGGCTGTTTTGTTCCCATTCGCAATTGGTAATGCAGCTTGGACAGCAATGAAAATTGTACTTATCATTTATTTGATTGGTGCTGCTGCAGTTGGATTTTTCTCTGTCTCATTAATGAAAGATACAGAAATAGAACGCAAACGCTATATTTTTGAAAATCTTATTTTGCTTGGTATTGCAGTTGTGTTAATCCTTCTTTCACCAAAAGCTCTTGGCGAAGCTATTGTTCGTATTATTGGAATAGTTGCTGTTGTTTGTGGTGTGTGTCTCATTGCTTTTGAATTAATTGCGAAGAAAAAAGAAATTGTAGTTACTACAGTAGAAATTAACGATGACGAAACAGTAAGTTCTGAATCTACAAATGAAGAATAATACTATAATTGAAAGATAAACCAATATAAGGTACTATTAAGGGATACTCATATAGGGGTATCCTTTTTTATTATGAAACGAAGTTTATTTATTTTAGCAACATTATTATCAATCTTTTTAACATCCTGTAGTGAAAAAATTATGGGATATTCAGTTGTACTTTGGAATATTCCAGAACACGATATTGCCAGTGGTGATGTAGTTCCTATTTATATTAAATCGAATATTTCCCATGTTTACGTTGTAGGTAAAGAAGGCGGTGAAAAAATTGAAATTCCTTTGTGGCAGCTTACCGATCCTGTGAAAAAAGGAAAAGTTGGTGGTGTAGCAGCCCGCTATTCTGAAAATGCCCATACTTATGCATCATGTAAACTTGATGGCCTTCCATGCCGTGCAGAACCTGTTAATACTGCAAAACAGGTTTATCGTTTACGTAAAGGTGAAATTATAAAAATCCTTTATAAAGGTAAAGGGCAGGCTCCTATGTCTGGAAGTACACCTCTTGAAGGTGACTGGTATAAAATTCTTACAGAAGATGGAACTCCTGGCTGGTGTTTCTCTTACAATCTTAATATGTATGAAACTTCTGCTACAGGTGAACGTATTGGCGGTGCAGAAATTGTTGAAGTAGAAGAAGCAGATTCTCGCTGGGATATAATTACAAGTCGTACCTGGTATCCAGATTCATTTAAGAACATGATTTCAAGTGGTAATATCGATTTGCAGAAGCTTCATCCTTCTTACAAATTCACTATTGACCTTGAAAATAACAAAGTAAGCTTAAATACAAATACAATTCACGAAACTTGGGATTATGAAGGCTATACAAAAACTGATGAATACGAATATACATTGAAAAATATTTCTATGAAAATTATTTATAGAAGTATGGGTTATATTGTTCTTCGTTATACAGATGAAAGTGGTAAGCCACAGGATCTTGATTTTGTTGTTATTGATACAGATATTAATGAAGTTATTACAAATGAAAAGAATCGTAGAACTGTTGAATATTTGAATATCTGGACTCACGGACCTGTTTATTCAAGTTCTAACTATGGAAAGATTACTTTCAATGAAGACGGTGGCTTTAATTGGTCTGGCTATAAACTTCTTGTTCCTTCAATTATTGATGCAGGTACTAAGAACACTGGTACTGCAATGGTTAAGTATTCACTTTCAAAGGCCCTTGCTGCTTCTTATGATGGTGTTGTTACATTCAAGTTTGAAGGAATGGCTAATGAGGTTAACTTCCTCTATAAACTTGAAGAAAGCGGCTTACGACTTGAAGATACATCTGGTGCTACAATCGACGGCAACCAGTTGAAAACTCGAGGAACAAGTCCTGTAATCATATATTTTAAAACTTTTAGGGTAAACTAATTGGCTTTCGTACAGTTCTCTCAGGTATCTCTTGCGTTTGGTGATAGAGATATCCTTAAAAATGTTACTATTAATCTTCAGACCGGCAGTAAAGTGGCCCTTACAGGTGCTAACGGAACTGGTAAATCAACTTTAATTAAGGTTCTAGCAGGTCTTGTAGCTCCAGACAGTGGAAATCGTGCTGTTCAAAAGGACAGCCGTATTGCATATCTTCCTCAGAGCGGACTTACCCACCATGGCTGCACCCTTAAAGAAGAGGCCGATAAAGCCTTTGAATTTGGTTATGAACTTCAGCGCCAAATAGACCAACTTGGCGAACAGCTGGCCCGAGGCGAAGGTAACACCGATGCTTTGGTCCTCCGCCAGTCAGAACTTATTCAAAAATTAGACGACAGCGAATGGCACCGCCGAGATGCAATGGCAGAATCTGTTCTTTTAGGATTAGGTTTTACTCGTGAAGATTTTGCCCGCAAAACAGAAGAATTTTCTGGCGGATGGCAAATGCGAATTGCTCTGGCAAAGGCACTTATGCAAAATCCAGATATTCTTCTTTTGGACGAACCTACAAACTACCTTGATATTGAAGCCCGCAACTGGCTTGAAACCTTCCTTCAAAATTACAAGGGTGGTTTTTTACTTGTCAGTCACGACCGTTACTTCCTTGACGTTACAATCAACGAAGTTTACGAACTTTTTGGTGGGGACCTTAAACGTTATTCAGGAAACTTCAGTCATTACGAAAAGGTTCGTGAAGTTGAATTAAAAACTTTAATAGCAGAATATGAACAGCAGCAGCAGGAAATAAATAAACTTGAAGATTTTATAAACCGTTTTGGATATAAAGCTACAAAGGCTGCTCAGGCACAGGAATATCAGAAAAAACTTGATAAAATGGTTCGAATAGAAATTCCTGAATCACTTAAAAAAATCCATTTTAGTTTTCCTCCAGCACCTCACAGTGGTCGTCTGGTTTTGCGCCTAAACAACATTTGCAAATCTTATGATGGCAGCCGCAAGGTTTTGGACAATCTGGAACTTACCCTTGAAAACGGGGACCGCCTTGTTGTAGCAGGACGAAATGGTGCTGGTAAATCAACTTTACTTAGAATTATTGCAGACGTAGATAAAGACTTTACAGGGGAAATTAATCCTGGCGCTGGTGTAAAAATTGGCTACTTTAGTCAGGATAACGCTGAAACAATTAAAGGAAAGGAAACAATCCTTGAATATATGGAAGCTCGTGCACCTTTAGAGCTTATTCCAAAAATCCGAGATATGCTGGGTGCCTTCCTTTTCCGTGGCGACGACGTTTATAAGCCACTGGATGTACTTAGCGGTGGAGAAAAATCTCGTATTGCTTTGCTGCAGCTGCTTTTAAGCCCGGTAAACCTTTTAATTTTGGACGAACCTACTAACCACTTGGATATTCACTCTAAGGATGTTCTTTTGAATGCTCTTAAAGATTTTGGCGGTACGGTAGTTTTCGTTTCCCACGACCGAGGCTTTATTGAACAGCTGGCAACTCGCGTATTGGAGCTTAAACCAGGTGAGTTCAAAGCTTTCCCAGGTGATTATGTTTATTACATGGAGCAGATAGAAAAGCAGGAAGGGGAAAGTCTTCCCCTGGCTTCAGCCGCAAAAGCGTCTTCCGCCACCCCTTCTGCGGGCTCAAACGCCGCCCGCAACGCCGGCTCAGAAAGCACTTCCGATTCAAAACTTTCCTGGGAAGAACAGAAAAAACGTGATGCAGAAATTCGCAAGGCCGAAAAAGAAGTTGCAAAACTTGAAGAAGAAATTGCAAATCTTGAAGCTAAAAAAGGCGAACTTGATGCAAAAATGGGCGACCCAGAGGTTTATTCTAACGGCGAAAAAGCAAAGGCAGTTCAACGTGAAATAGACCAGATTGTTGCAAAAATTGATGAAGTAACTGCCGCTTGGGAAGAAGCTTCTGAAAAATATTTGCTTTTAAGTGAGTAGGAGTAGTTTATGGCAGAAAAAGAAGATAAAAAATCAAAAGCATCTCTTTATTTAATTCCTGTTACACTTGGAGAAACTTCTATTGAACAGGTACTGCCAGCTTACAATCACGATATTATTGTGGGAATAAAACATTTCATAGTTGAAAATATTCGCTCAGCAAGACGTTTCTTAAAAAAGGTAGAAAAATCTATAGATATTGATGAACTTACTTTTTACGAATTAAACCGTCATACAGACCGTAAGTTTATTGGAGAATATCTGGAGGCAATTAAACAGGGCAAAGATGTAGGAATTATTTCTGAAGCAGGTTGCCCTGCCATTGCAGACCCTGGAGCAGATGTAGTTGCCATTGCCCAGCAGCGTGGAATAAAGGTTGTGCCACTTGTAGGACCATCTTCTATAATTATGTCAGTTATGGGTAGCGGTTTTAATGGCCAGAGTTTTGCTTTTAATGGTTATTTACCTGTAGAAGTTCCACAGCGCATAAAGGCTCTTAAAAAACTGGAAACAAAAGTTTTGAATGATGATCAGACTCAGCTTTTTATTGAAACTCCATACCGTAATGGAAAAATGTTCGAAACAATTGTAAATAATCTTAAGCCAAATACAAAACTTTGTGTTGCAGCTGGAATTACTTGCCCAGAAGAATATATTAAGACACAAACTGTAGCACAATGGAAAAAAGATAAATTGCCAGATTTGGGAAAAATTCCTGCAATCTTTTTAATAGGTCGTTAAATTATGGGAGAGAGTATTTACGATTACATAATTATTGGTGGTGGACCTGCAGGCCTTGCCAGTGCTCAATACGCAGCCAGAGGTGGATTAAAAACTCTGGTTTTAGATTTGGCAGGGGCTGGTGGCCAGGTTATGCAGATTAATGATCTGGAAAATTATCCTGGAGTGTTTCCTGCAGTAAACGGCAGCGACTTTATGGAAACAATGAAAAAACAGGCTGAAGATTTTGGTGCTGAAATTAAACTTGAACAGATTGTTTCCATAGACAAGCCTGGTAAATTATTTGTTGTAAAATCTAAAAAAAATACTTATGAAGGGAAGTGCCTTTGTTTGGCAACTGGTGCAATTCACAGAACTTTAGGTGTTCCAGGGGAAACTGAACTTGCTGGTAGGGGAGTTTCTTATTGTGCAGTTTGCGATGGTCCATTTTTCCGAAATAAAAAGATTGTTGTAGTTGGTGGTGGAGATTCTGCAGTTACTGAAGCAATTTATTTAGCATCTCTTTCTAAGGATGTAAAAATTGTACACCGCAGAGACAGTTTCCGCGCCCAAAAAGCCCTTGTAGACAAAATGCTTTCTGTGGGCGTTGAACCAGTTTATGACAGTGTTGTAAAATCTATAAATGGAACTTCTAAAGTAGAAAGTGTTACAGTTGAAAATGTAAAAACTGGTGTTTCAAATCTACTGGAAACAGATGCAGTATTTGTTTTTACAGGAATGGTTCCTCAGGCAGATTTAGTGGAAATGCTTCCAAAAGATGAAGCTGGATATATTAAAACTAATGAAAATATGGAAACAATAATTCCGGGGCTCTTTGCCGCAGGTGATGTTAGAAGTAAAAGTTTCCGTCAGATTGTAACTGCCTGCAGTGATGGAGCAATTGCAGCTCACCATGCAGCGGAAGAAATTAGAAGTAAAATAAGTGAAAAGTAAAATAAGTGAAGAGTGAAAAGTGAAGAGTGAAAAGTTTATTAATGTAAGAAAGATTTTTGTAGTTCTGGTCGTGATTTTGAGCGGGCAGTTTTTGGGGGCTATATCTTTCTGGTCTGATATTCCAAATGAGCAGCTGGCACGTCAAATTACAAATGAAATGACAGATGCAGAGCTTTTATCTCAAACTTTTATGTTTGGCTGGGCTGGTGCAGAACCTCCAGAGTTGCTTTATCAGTGGGTAGAACGTGGTCTTGGTAGTGTAAAGGTTTTTGGCTGGAATACAGATGATATACACCTTGTTGCAAAATCTATTTCGGGGCTTCAGCGCAAAGCTGGCGAAGGGCGTTTCCAAATCCCTCTTTTTGTAGCTACCGATCAGGAAGGTGGGTGGATTCGCCACGTAAAAGGTGATACTTTAATTACTCCTGGAAACATGGCTATTGGTGCTGCCGGTTACCCTGTCGATTCTTATTACAGTGCTTATTATATCAGCCAGGAAATTAAAGCTCTTGGCATAAATATGAACTTTGCCCCAACAGTAGACCTTTTTACAGATCATGATTCTACTATTATTGGTACACGTTCTTTTGGCGAAGATCCACAAAAGGCTGGTGTTCTTGGAGCTTCTTTTGCTGCAGGTTCAAGTGCTGCAGGTGTAATTCCAACTGCAAAACACTTTCCAGGTCATGGCGATACGAACCTGGACTCTCATGGTAAACTTCCTGTAATCAATATTGATTTTGAAACTTTCCGTACCCGTGAATTAGTACCTTACGTATATTTAATAAAAGAAAAAGTTCCTGCAATTATGTCGGGCCACTTAAGTTTTCCACAGATTGAAACTTCTGGTGCTCCAGCATCTTTGTCAAAATATTTTCTTTCAGATTTGTTGCGCAAACAGTTAGGTTACGAAGGACTTATTATTACAGATGATATGATGATGGTTGGTGCTACAATTTATGCAGGTACAATGTCAAATGCATTTAAAATGGCCCTTGAAGCTGGAAACGATATTATTCTTTCTTCTACTACAGCAAAATTAAATGAAGCTTTGTGGTATAAAAATCTTGAACTTATGACCACAGATGAAGATTTTAAAACCCGCGTAAAAGATGCGGCATATCGTGTAATAAAATCTAAACTGGATTATTTTAAGTCGGGAAACGCCGCTCCTTTGTATCCAAATGCAGATGAAGTTGATAATTACATTCCAAGTAAGGAAGGCGAAAAATATTTTGTAGAGCAAGCATGTCGTTCTGTAACAGTAGAAAAACAGGGGTTAATGCCTCTTACTGCAGAAAATGCAGGTAGAGTTTTATTGTTAGGGTCTCTAAACAGTTTCTTTAAGGAAGGAAAAAAACGTTATCCTAATTCTGGAGAATTCCGTTTTACTTACGAAACAGGTCCTAATGAAACTCAATGGGTATTAGATAATCTTCCAGCCAGTGCAGGCGGTTATGACACAGTAATTATTTGTGTTTCCAGCGAAAATCACGTAAAAATTGCCAATTATTTTAAGAACAGTAAAAAACGGGTTGTAATACTTAATACAATGTCTCCAGTTCTATGCGAAGGTCTGGATTGGGCAGATACGATTTTGCTTGGGTATAGCTGGCGATGTGACTATTCAATGCAGGCAATGTTAGCAGCATTAAATGGAGAATACGTTCCTACAGGTATAAAGCCTTATAATTAATGTATGATTAATTCGAATATACAACTCCACATAATAAATCATTAACTGATTCTTATTTTTAGAAAATGCTCACGCAGAAAGTGATATCTAATAATTGGATAATCCTAAAAAATTACTCCAAGTATTCGTAATTTTTCTTTACGGATTTCCAATTAAAAAAAAGCTTCGCTCTGTAGATTCTCTACCGCGTTGTCCGTGGCACTATCGCCCAGAACCAAAATCAAGTCGATTTCTGCTCCGCTTTTCTAAAAAATAATCCCCTTAATCTGTGGTTCTTATCTTTCGAATTAATCCTAGATTTAATTTGTAAATAATGAATTACAACTTAAGTGGAAGTGTCGCATGAGTTATTTTTACAAATAAGATTGCAAAATCTAACATTTTGTAGGTAATTATTTCCTGTTTATTTTATAAATATTGTTCTCAAAATTATAAAATTACATACAAAAACAGAGAAACCAAAGTCTTGTATGTAAAAAAAACATTATAAATTGCTTCAACATTGTAAACGAGAATTATTTTTTACCTACAAAACCTAGGTTTTTATCATCTTGTAGGTAAAAAACTGGTTTTCTATATAAACAAAGGTCATTTTTCAACAAATAAATTACATACAAAAATAAAAAAGTCATAAAAAGTGTGTAATGTAAGCGGAATGCTTTTGATAGGGATAATTCTTTCGAATTACACCTACATTAATTTTTCACAAAATCTGGGATTTCTCTTAATTTTTTATACTTACTGTCGTAGTTGTGAATATTTGGTCTTAATCCTAAAACTCTTTCATTTTCTGCCTGGAGTTGGAATCTTATCATCGCTTTAAAAACATCCATTAGCGGTTCTGGATTAACATTTTTATCTACCAGATTTTGTTCCTGCATTTCTTTAATTAAGTAATAGCAGGATTCAATAGTAGAAATATATTCAGGGCGAGGTTCCTTTTTAAATGTAAAAATAGAGCGGTAATCACCATAAAATGAAAATCTTGGTAATTCTAACAAAAAAGGATTATGTTCAATCAGCTTACGGGCACAAAACCAGGTAGAATCCAGAATAATTACCAGCAAAGTTCTGTTTCCTAATACTTCGGAAAAACCTTCTTTTTTAGCTGTCCAAGCATCTTCGCCAGGGTACATCATTACAGGAAAATATTTTGGATCGTGAATCAATTCCTGCAATCTCTGGTTGTGTTCAAAATCTATTCCAACAAGAATTTCAGCATCTTTTAAGCAAATTTTAGAAAGAGTACCAGTGCCTGTTCTCTGGCGTTTAAATTCTTTTGTATGCATTAATAAAACAAATTTTACACCGCTGTCAATTTCTTTAGTATATTTACATAGACAGGCATTTTCTGGTTTAAAGCATTTATAACATCTTTCGCTCATAATGCTATTTTACAAAAAATTAGGATTCATAGCAATTAACTGTTGTACCCTTTAATAAAATTTAATATATTAAGTATTATTAAAGTTTTGTTATTATCATTGACAAAATTGTTCATAACGTCATAATGGAAATATTAAAATAGAAGTATTACTGCTCTTGCAGATTTTTATATATTTTAGGAGACCACAATGGATCTTTCACATGATTATTTAGTAGAAGACAGAGATTTTACCAGTTACGAAGATTTTGCAAAAAATTGTAAGTTAAAAGCACCAGAAAATTTTAACTTTGCTTATGATATTGTAGACCGCTATGCCAGGGATGTTCCAGAAAAACGTGCCCTTGTATGGATTGATGATAACAGTGAAGATGCGTTAACTTTTACTTTCGCTGATATTTCCCGTGAATCAAAACGTGCCGCTTACTGGCTTGTTCAGAAGGGAATTAAAAAAGGTGATACAGTAATGTTAATTCTCCGCCGTCGTTATGAATGGTGGATTTTAATGCCAGCTCTTCACAGAATTGGTGCAATTGTAATTCCAGCTACAGATCAGCTTTTGCAGACTGATATTGAATACCGTACAAATGCTGCTGATGTAAAAATGATTATTTCTTACGATAATCCGCACATTCAGGAAGAAATTGAAAAGGCAATGCCAAAATCTCCAACTGTAAAATTCCTTGTAACTGTTGGCGATGTAAAACGTGATGGCTGGATTTCTTTCCACGAAGAATATTCTAAGCTTGATCCAGAATTCCCTCGACCTGTAGGAGATGCTGCTACACACAATACAGATCCAATGCTTTTGTACTTTACTTCAGGTACATCCGGCTATCCAAAAATGGTATTGCAGGATTTCGTTTATCCAATCGGGCATATTATGACTGCAAAATACTGGCATGGTGTAGTAGATGATGGTTTACATCTTTCTATTGCAGAAACTGGTTGGGCTAAAGCTACTTGGGGTAAACTTTATGGTCAGTGGATTTGTGGTACAGCACAGTTTGTATACGATATGAACATGCTTAAGCCAGATAAGATGCTTCAGATGATTGCTAAATACGGTTTGACAACTTTCTGTGCTCCTCCAACTGTTTACCGTTTCCTTGTTCGTCAGGATCTTTCTAAATATGATTTGAGTAAATGTGTACGTTTCAGTACTGCTGGTGAAGCTTTGAATGGTGAAGTATTCGACAAATGGCTTGAAAAAACTGGAAAGAAGATTTACGAAGGTTACGGTCAGACTGAATCTACAATCATTTGTGGAAACTTCCTTGAATTTTCTCCTGTTCATCCAGGTTCAATGGGTCGTCCTAATCCTTTGTATAACGTAGAAGTTCTAAATCCAAACGGAAAACCAGTTCCTGCTGGCGAAATTGGTGAACTTTGTATTCACGTAGAAGATGGCCGTCCATTCGGTTTGTTAATGGGTTATCATAAAGATGTTTCCCTTACAGCTGCTGCTTTCGACGGTGGTGTTTACCATACTGGCGATAATGTTTATCAGGATGCTGATGGTTACGTTTGGTTCGTTGGTCGTAAAGATGATATTATCAAATCTTCTGGTTACCGTATCAGTCCATTTGAGGTTGAATCAGTATTGCAGAAACACCCAGCGGTTCTTGAATGTGCAGTAACTGGTGTTGAAGATGCAAAACGTGGTATGGCTGTAAAAGCTACAATCGTTCTTTCAGCAGATTATGCAGATAAAGATCCAAAAGAAATGGAACTTGTAATGTCTAACTTTGCTAAAGAAAATACTGCTATGTATAAATGTCCTCGTATCTACGAATTTGTAAAAGAATTGCCAAAAACAATTTCTGGAAAGATTCGTCGTGTAGAAATCCGCGAAAAAGATAAAGGTAAGGACGCTGATAAAATTAAACAGGATTTCTAATCAGTTTTGAAAAAAATAATTTTTGTCTTCGTAACGTTAGTTATTCTTTCTTCCTGCTCGCTTAAGTACAACGATACTGTGGAGGTTGAATCCAGAGTACCGGAATTTGTATTCGAAGGTACAACAATGACTCGTTACGAAGATAAAAATGTTACCCTCCAGATTAATGCAGAGGTTTTGGAACAGTATAAAGGCAGCTCCGAATCTTATGCAAAAAATGTTTCCTTTTCTTCCTATGATGATGGTGAAATGTCTACAGAAGGTTCTTGTAAACTTCTTTATTCCGATACAGACAAAGACTTGTATGAGCTTTATGATGAAATAAAATTATTTAATTATAAAGAAAAAATAAATTTTTACGCAGATGTGTTAAGATGGAATGCGAAAAATGAACAGCTTACAAGCGGCCGTGGTGAAATGGTAAAAATCGAGAAAGATGATACTGTAATTCGTGGCAGTGGCTTTTCTGCCAGCGGAATCAGTAAGACTTTTTCGTTCCGTGGAAATGTAACTGGAGATATAGAAACAAAATGAAAAAGTTTTTAGCACTTATATTAAGCAGTTTATTTCTTAATATGTTGTTTGCCGAAAAGATAATTTTTTCTGCAAATAATATGACTGGAAAATCTGGAGATTCAAATACTACAACTTCTTTATCAGGTAATGGCTATATAAAAACCAGTTCAATGGAAATTCAAGCCGATTCAATTGAATTATCTGGCGAAGATTATAGATACATTACTGCCGCAGGAAATATTAAAGGTAAAAATCTTGAAGCAAATATGGATTTCTCGTGTGATTCTTTAGAATATGACAGAGAAACTAAAGTTGCAAAACTGCAGGGTAATGTTGAACTTATAGATTTGGATAACGATGTAAAAGCAAAAGCACAGATTATTTCCTATGATCAGGAAGCCGACATTGCCATTCTTCAGGTGCAAATTAATCTTACTCAAAAAGATAATGTTTGTTCCGGCTCTTATGCTGTATACTATAAGAAAAATCAACTTTTAGAATTATCGGGAAATGCTCAGATAAAACAGAAAGATGATACATTCCGTGCACAACATATTTCCTTGAATATGGATACACAAAATATTACTCTTGATGGTAATGTAAAAGGGACTGTAACAGAGTCAAAAGAAAAGTCTGTTGCCCAAGAAGATGAGGAAGCTGATGGAAAATCAGGAAAGTCAGAATAATACACACATACTTAGAGTTTCCAGCTTGTATAAGCAGTTTGGTCATAAGAAGGTTGTACGTGGAGTTGAATTTTCAATGAAGATGGGTGAAGTTCTTGGGTTGCTTGGACCAAATGGTGCAGGTAAAACTACGACTTTCTATATGGTAGTAGGATTTTATAAGCCAACTGCCGGTGATGTATTTTTAGACGATCAGTGTATTACAAAACTTCCTATGTATAAACGTGCCAGAATGGGTATTTCATATCTTCCACAGGAACCTTCAGTATTTAGAAAATTTACTGTTGAAGAAAATATATGGTCCATTTTGGAAACCAGAAAAGATTTAACTCTTGAACAGAAAAAAGAACGTCTGGAATCTTTAATTGAAGAATTTGCTATTGGTCGCATACGAAAACAGAAAGCATATACTTTATCTGGCGGTGAACGCCGTAGAACAGAAATTGCCCGTTCCCTTGCTATTGAACCAAAGTTCCTTCTTCTTGATGAACCTTTTGCGGGAATTGATCCAATTGCAGTTGCAGATATTAAAAAGATGATTAGACTTCTTGCTGATCGTGGAATTGGCGTTCTTATTACAGACCATAATGTTCGCGATACTCTGGAAATTACAGACCGTTCAATTATTATTAATCAAGGTACAATTATGACTCAAGGTGCTAAAGAAGAGATTTTGCAAAGTGAGTTAGCCCGCGAAATTTATCTTGGAAAAGATTTTTCCATGTAGAATAATCTTACTTTTTTTCTATATATTTATTTCTCATTTGACATATAACTGTACATACGTTAAAATTGAGTTGAACTATTCTAAAATTTTTATACTTGGAGATGTTTTATGACAAATACTATTTTGTTCATTGTTCTCCCTGTTGTTGGAATTGTTCTTGGATGGACTATTCGCTGGATTTATGCCAGATTTCAATTAACTGCTTCAGAGCAGAAAGCAGAACGTGTTAAGCAGGACGCAATAAGAGAAGCTGAAGCACAGAAAAAAGAAATTTTGTTAAATGCAAAAGATGAACTCATTCGGGAAAGAAACCAGCAGGAACGGGAAAACCGTGAACGCCGCGCTGAAGTTCAAAGATTTGAAGCAAGAGTAAACAAAAAAGAAGAATTGCTCGATCAGCGTGCAGCCGAAATTGAAAAAAATGAAAAAAATATTGCAGAAAAAAATAATGCAATTGTAAAAAGAGAAGAAGAACTTTCTAAACAGGAAGAACTTTACAGATCAGAACTTGAAAAAATTTCTGGTTTGTCTGCTCAGGAAGCTAAAGACCTTATTATTAAGAATCTTGAAAATGAAGCTAAGCATGATGCACAGGCTTTAATTAACAAGATTGAACAGGAAGCTCAGCTTACTGCAGAAAAGAAAGCAAAAGACATTCTTATTACAACAATTCAGAGAATTGCCCCTGAAACAACTAGTGATATTACTGTTGCAACAGTTTCATTGCCTAGCGATGAAATGAAGGGCCGTATTATTGGTCGTGAAGGTCGTAATATTAGAACTTTGGAAACTCTTACTGGTGTAGATATTATTATTGATGATACTCCAGAAGCAGTTGTAATTTCTTGTTTCGATCCAGTTCGTAAAGAAATTGCAAAAGAATCTTTGGAACGATTAATTTCTGATGGCCGAATCCATCCTGCTCGCATTGAAGAAATTGTTCAGAAGGTTACTCATGAAATTCAGAACAAGATTTATGAAGAAGGTGAAAGAGCCCTCTTTGATCTTGGAATTCATAATATGAATACTGATGGTGTAAGAGCTCTTGGTCGTTTGTACTTCCGTACAAGTTATGGTCAGAATGTTCTTACTCATTCGAAAGAAGTTGCAATGGCTGCAAGCATGATTGCTGCAGAAATTGGAGCTGACAGAGAATTGGCTAAACGTGCAGCTATTCTTCACGATATTGGTAAAGGTGCTGAAAATGACAGTGACCAGAACCACGCAGAAGTTGGTGCAGAAATGGCACGTAAAATGGGTGAAAGCGCAGCTGTTATTAATGCAATTGCCGCTCACCATAATGATGTACCAGGCGAGACAATTGAAGCTGTAATTGTTCAGATTGCAGATGCTATTTCAGCTGCTCGTCCAGGTGCTAGACGTGAAACAATCGATAACTATGTAAAACGTCTTGAAAATCTTGAAGCAATTGCCGAAGCATTCCCAGGTGTTGAAAAAGCTTATGCTATTCAGGCTGGTCGTGAACTTCGTATTCTTGTTAATAATGAAAAGATTCCTGATGGAGAAGTTAAAGATTTGGCAAGAAGCATTGCTAAGCAGATTGAAAATGATTTGCGTTATCCGGGACGTATACGTCTTACAATGATTCGTGAAACACGTATCGTTGAATATGCACGTTAATTAATTTGATATTATTTACACTGAAAAGTGTCTAGATAATTAGGAGGTAGAGGATTTCACTTTTGTGAAATCCTCTTTTTTTTTAGAAATGCTTTGATAGTTGAATTGTTATGATATTATCGTATTTTTTATGGCCACGTGGCATTATGTTCCAGGCTAGGCCAATAGCTGGTAATAACTTAGATTTCCCTGTTTTGTAGAAATCATATTCAACTGTAAACTTTACACCGTTTCCCCATGGAGAAGAATCTTTAAGGTCATCTCCTTCTTCATTATTAATCATCATTCCGCAAAACCCTAAAGTATAAGCCAACCCAAAGTTGAAGCCTCCAAGGTCAGGGTAAATTTTTAATCCTATTGGAAAGTCTACATTAAAGAAGGTTGCACTTGCATCAGAATTCCAGCAGAAATCGGCAAGAACTTCTGCACCAACATAAAAAGTTCCATATTTAACGGGATTAATGTTTAAGTTGGCAAAAGTTCCTATAATAATTCTATTAGGATTATCAATATTACTTATAGCTGTCTTAGCTTCCGAGTTTCCATAGAAAGGATATCCGGAAGAAATACCGCCTGTGAAATCTACTAATTTAAAATCTGCTGCAAAAAGTGAAGAGAAAAATAAAACTGAAACAAATATTAAAGAATATATTTTTTTCATTAAATTAGTCCTTAACTTTAATAATAGCTCCAAGAATTAAAAGATGACGAGCGAATCTGTTTAAGAATGAAAGGAAATTGCTGTTAAAGCTGTTGATAATTCCATTCTTTCCTACAAAATCGATAATAATAATTGCTGCAATCCAGCATATCATAATGATGTAGATAAGAACTGTATCAAGATTAGTGTTCATTGCTACAAATAAACGTAAAAGAAGGAAGAATCCTGCAACTAATTCAATTACGCCGAATACAATGCAGCATACATGAGCAATGTCTCTGCTGAAAATAGAATAGAATGCTGAAACAATTTCATCGCCAGTTCCGCCCTGTAAAGTCCAGATACCACTTACGATAAATAAAAGTCCTAATGCAATCTGTAAAATTAATGTACCAGATGATCTGCTTTTTTCCATATTAAACTCCTTTAGTGTTAATTAAGATTTATAAACTACTTTAAAAGTCTGATAAACAAGTTTTATATCCATAGAAAAATCAAAGCCTAAAATAGCTCCTTCATCTTCCAGGTATTCACGTTTCTTTTCGCGCCAGCTTTCAAGGTCTTCATCTTCACCTTCTTTTTGAGCCATACCCCAAGTTACTTCATTAAACGGAATAATATTAACACTTTCCAATTCAATTACACATGCAGGGTTTTCTGCTCTATCCAGAATAATATATAATTCGCCAGATACAGGGAGTGGTTCCTGATCTATAGAAAAAGAAGCAAAAGATGAGAACAGGGCAGTTTTCTGGCCACTTAAAACCAGGGAAATCAATTCATCGCCAATAAAACCTTTTGCTTCAAAGTGCAAGTCGCCAGAACAACGTTCGTCTGGGGAACGGCCTGTGTCAGCTAAAAATTTGTTCCAGTATTCATCTAAATAATCCATATTAGTCCTATTTTTTGCATAGCATTAAAATAAATGCAATTACATAACAAAGTGAAGGTAAAACAACACATGCAAGAGTTGATACAGGAATTCCCCACAAGCTATAAAGAGTAGAAGTAAGGACTCCTAAATCAATTAATAGTTCGAAAACCATTGCTGCGTATGATAGTAAAAATCCACAAACCATAAATACCCAAGAAGGCTCTCTTTTTTTAGACATAAGAGCAATGGACATAAATGCTACAATACCGCCTGCAACAAGTTTTATAATAGATAATAAAATACCTGAATTCATAAAAATCCTTTATATATTATAATTTTCGACAATTAATAAATGAAAGGTGAGTTTTTTAATGCTGTAAATACGCCCTTGTCTGCTCCGTAAGGAACAATAGATCCTCCATTTACATCTGGATTAATAGCAACTCCAAGTTTTAAACAATGGAGGACAAAATCATCGTATTTATCGTTAGGTACAACAGGATATAGATATGGGCCTGTACGTTTAAAATATTTGGTTAATACTGTATCGTAAATAAACCATTCTTTTTCCTGGCGGCTTTTTTCTGCTTCAATAAGATTATAAATTGCTCTGGTTATGGCAGCTTGTAATGCAAATGGAAGATTCATAGAATGTTCTTCGAGAAATTTATAATCTTCTGGGGAAAACTTTTCAATTACAGTTTTTTTAACTGCAAGGATATAAACTGTATTAGTCCAAGGTAATGGTGGTTCTACAATCATGCAGTCTAACTGTAGAAGTTGTTCAGGAGTCAGGCTCCAAGGTCGGTATACACAGGTAGATTCCTGTGATATTTGAAGTGATGTTTTTAGTGCAGAAATTCTGTCTGGAAAGAAAAATAATTCACGTTCGGAGCAGAGTAGGGTAGAAACAGCCTTTGTTAAGCGAGAATGATCTTCGCAAAGAAAGGACCCTACCTGGCCACGAGAAAGAACATTTTTAAAATGAGTAAAAGCATTTCCTGCATCCCAGCCCAAAATGGCCCTTCCATTTTCCTGATATAAATCGGTAATACGAACACCTTTTTTTGTATATAAGAAACAACCTCTGGCACGAGTTACCGGGCCATAAAGATTGAATAATTCTTTTGAAAATTCTTTAATCGTCATATATATATTATAACAAAAAACAGGCGTAATGTCTTTCGCATTACGCCTGTCAAAGTTCTAAATTATTTAAGAGGAGGAACTTTAGTAAAAATCGTAGTATATCTATTTGCTAGCTTTCTTTTTCTTCTTTGAAACTACATCGAAGATTACTGCTAACAGAAGTACCAAACCTTTAACAGCTCTCTGCCAGTTCATGTCTACACCGAGGATAGACATACCGTTGTTCAATACACCCATGAATACAGCACCGATTACAGCACCTGTAACTGTACCTGTTCCACCGTAAGCTGAAGCACCACCAATGAAACATGATGCGATAGCATCCATTTCATAGTTCTGACCAGCTGTTGGCTGTGCAGAGTTCAAACGAGCTACAGTTACCAAAGCTGCAACTGCAGAGATGAATCCCATGTTTGTATAAGCAAAGAACATTACGTTGTTTGTATTTACACCAGAAAGACGAGCTGCCTTTTCGTTACCACCAATAGCGTAGAGGTAGCGACCAGGAACTGTATTCTGTGTGAAGTAAGAGTAAGCTGCAATAATGATTGCAAGAAGAATCATTACTACTGGAATACCACGGTCACGTGCAAGGAACTGACCAAGAATCAAAATTACAAGTGAAAGAACAACAAGTTTTGCAACAAAAGAACCTTTAGAAGATACTGTGTAGTTCTTCTTAATTTTCTTCTGGCGGTTGAAGATTTCAAGACAAACATATACTAATACACATACTAATGTAATGATAAGAGTTGTAATCAATGTGAACTTATCAACATATTCGCCCATGAAGTCGATTTCACCGAACTTTTCAACAGTTGCTTCACTTGGTGTTGGAGCAAAACTTTCGAACAAGTTCAAATATTTCTGTGGGAAAGGAGCAATTGGTTTACCATCAAGAACGATAGTTGCAACACCGCGCCACAACAACATACCAGCCAAAGTTGTAATAAATGGTGGAATGTGAACATAAGCAATGAAGAAACCATGGAAAGCACCAATCATTGTACCAATGATAAGACATGCAAGGATACCTAACCAGATTGGCCAACCCCAGTTTACAACAAATACACCTGCTAAAGCACCAACAAGAGCTACAACAGAACCAACAGACAAATCGATGTTACCACCAGTCAAGATACAACAAAGCATACCAGTTGCAAGAATAGCAACGTAAGCATTCTGACGAATAATATTTGTAATATTTGCTGGAGCAAACAAAGAACCGTGATCACCGATTCTAATTAATACTTCGAACAAAAGCATAACACCAACGAGTACAAAAATCATTGTGTTACCTTTAGCTACAGATTTTAATGTGCTGATTGCACCATTTGATTTTTTATCTGCCATTTTAGTCTCCATTTTTTATTATAATTTAGCTGATTTACCAGAATTGATGATCTCAGTCATAATCTTTTCCTGAGTAGCTTCTTTTCCATCCATTTCTGCAATAAACTTACCTTCATTCATTACGTAAATGCGGTCACACATACCTAAGATTTCAGGCATTTCAGAAGAAATCATAATTACTGATTTACCTTCTGCAACCATTTTGTTGATGATACAGTAGATTTCATATTTAGCACCAACGTCGATACCACGTGTTGGTTCATCAAGAATAAGAATATCTGGTTCAGCGAAAAGCCATTTACCAAGAAGAACTTTCTGCATGTTTCCACCAGAAAGGTTTCCTACATCTTCCATAACAGTTGCACATTTAGTGTGCATGTCTTTTGCCATCTGTTCAGAGTACATACGTTCTTTATCAAAGTCCAAAACGTAGTTCTTTGAAACTTTATCAAGTTTTGCTGCTGTAGTATTTTTACAGATAGATTCTGTAAGAATAAGACCGTTACCTTTACGATCTTCTGTTACATAAGCAATTTTACTCTTAATAGCCGATTTTACATTAGGGAAGGAAACTTCCTTTCCATTCATATATATTTGTCCTGAGATGTTTGAACCATAAGAACGGCCGAAAATACTCATTGCCAATTCTGTACGTCCTGCACCCATAAGTCCTGAAATACCAAGAACTTCACCTTTGCGGAGATTAAAGTTGATATGATCACAAACCTTAATTCCATCAAATACAGGGTGGTCAACACACCAGTCTTTAACTTCGAAACAGATTTCACCAACGTGTGATTCACGTTTAGGGAATCGGTCTGTAAGACTGCGTCCAACCATTGCAGAAATAATTGCATCTTCAGAGAAATTTTCTGTTTTTTTGTCCATAGAAGAGATAGATGTACCATCACGAATAACAGTAATTTTATCTGCAACATATGAAACTTCGTTTAATTTGTGGGAAATGATAATAGATGTCATTCCCTGTTTTTTGAATTCAAGAAGCAAATCGAGCAAGTGTTTAGCTTCTGTATCATTCAAAGATGCTGTTGGTTCATCAAGGATAAGAAGTCTTACTTTCTTTCCTAAAGCTTTTGCAATTTCAACAAGCTGCTGTTTACCAACACCAATATCTTTAATTAATGTTTTTGATGAATCTTTTAATCCAACTTTTGATAAAAGTTCATCTGCTCTATCAAAGGTTTCAGACCAGTTGATTTTAGCTTTTGTTCCTCTTTCATTTCCAAGGAACATGTTTTCACCAATAGTAAGAAGTGGTACAAGGGCTAATTCCTGATGGATAATAACAATTCCCTTCGCTTCACTATCTTTGATAGTCTGAAATTGGCAGATTTCTCCGTCGTAAATGATGTCTCCGGTGTATGTTCCGTAAGGGTAAATTCCACTAAGTACGTTCATCAAAGTAGATTTTCCAGCACCGTTTTCACCACAAATAGCGTGAATTTCGCCTTCTTCAACTGTAAGATTTACGTTATCCAGTGCTTTTACACCAGGAAATATCTTTGTTATGTTTTTCATTTCCAATAAAGTTTTAGCCATTGGAACCTCTCATATAATACGTTATTAGATAGATAAGATTAAGAAAAAAAAGGGATGATAACCGCTGTAAATTCCCGTGTATAACACGGGAATGACAGGTTGGTATGTCATCCCCGGATTGTTAGATCAGTCTATTTCAACTGAGCTTCTGTGTAGTATCCAGAATCAATAAGCAATGTTTTGTAGTTATTGATATCACCAAATACTGGTTCACAGAGGTATGAAGGTACTACTAAAGCACCGTTGTCATAAGTTTTAGTATCATTTACAGGAGCTTTTTTACCCTGCATAAGAGCATCAACCATTTCAACTACTTTAGAAGCAAGTGTACGTGTATCTTTGAAGATAGACATAGCCTGTGTTCCCTTCAAGATGTTCTTAACTGCAACGATATCACAGTCCTGACCAGTAATGATTGGGAAGTTAGCAGCTGTATAACCAGCAGCGAGGAGAGCGTTTGTTACACCGTTAGCTGTAGAGTCGTTAGAACAGTAAACTGCGTCGAGTTTTGTTCCTTTTGGACCGTATTTGTTAGATGTAATAAGGTTTTCCATACGTTTCTGAGCTTCTTCTGTTGACCAGTTCAAAGTAGCAGCCTGAGCTTTTGCTGTCTGTCCAGATGGACATACGATAACACCTGAATCAAGGTAAGGTTTAAGAACATCCATAGCACCACCAAAGAAGTAGTTGATGTTGTTATCACCTGGGTCGCCTGTGAAGAATTCCATGTAAACTGGATCAGATGCTGTACGAGTCTTGAGACCTAATTTATCTACGAGGTAATCACCCTGGAAAGTACCTACTTTGTAGTTATCGAATGTAGCATAGTAAGAAACAGCTTTTGTGTTCATGATAAGACGGTCATAAGCAACAACCTGAATCTTCTTTTTGCGAGCCTGTTCAAGAACGTTAGAAAGAGCTGAACCATCGATAGCAGCGATTACGAGAACTTTTGATCCTCCAGTAATCATGTTTTCAATCTGTGATACCTGTGTTGGGATATCATTTGCAGCATACTGTAAGTCTACAGTATATCCAGCTTTTTCAAGCTGTGCTTTCATGTTAGCACCATCCTGGTTCCAACGCTGTAAGTCTTTTGTTGGCATTGATACACCAACTTTTGTTGCTTTTGGTTTTGCGATTGCAACTGATGTTAATGTTGCAGCTGCCAAAAGGATTGCAAGAATTTTTTTCATAAAAAAACACTCCTAATTTTTGTTATGAAGAGCCAACGACTCTTTATGTTTAAGAGTATAGTTTGTAAAGGATAGGAATGTTTATCAATATTCTAAAGAAAATTGTTATTTTCTTACATAAATACAGGGGATTTTCCCTAGGGAAAGTATTTAAATCTAGATTTTTTTGTGGTTTAAATTGTGCTAATTTGAACCATATATTGAGCTTGCAGTATGGAATCCAGAAGCAATAATAACTTCGTCAAGGTTATCTTTATCTACAAGAACAGGTTCAAGCCATATGGCAGGAATTTCACCATAACCATTGTTTATAGTTGTAATTAACATATCTTTACTATAAATATCTTCATTTTTTGCTAAATAAACAGCATATTTAGCAGCAAGCTCTGCCAGACGGGCAATTGGCTTGTAAACAGTATAATCCTGCTTGCCTTGAACAATGTACTGGCAGGCTGTAATGTCTGCATCCTGACCACAAATAGGAATGTGCTGTTCTGGTAGGAAGCGGTTAATAGCCTGTAAAACACTTGCTGCAACAGCATCGTTACCGCATACAATTGCATCTGGAATTTCTCCGTTAGAAATAATGCGAACCATTTCCTGATATGCAAGATCGTAGTTCCAGTCGTCGGTATAGAAAATATGAGATGTAGAAATATGTGAATTACGAAGAACTTTACTTAATCCTTCTTTAATAAGGGTCATATTGTAATCTTCTTCTGGACCAAGCATTAAATACCAGTTAGGTCCGTGATTCTGGCGGAGCATTGCAGTAGCCATTTTTTCACCAACTTTCTGGCTGTCGATAGTAAGATAAAGTGAAATATCTGCATTTAATGTTAAACGGTCGTAGGAAATAACGGGAATGCCTCGGCTTCGAATTTTTTGAATTGTTTCAGAGAAACAGTCTGCGTCTTTTGGAAGAATAACAATTGCATCTACATTGCGTTCAAGTAAATATAACAACTGGCGGTTCTGTTCTTCTATGCTGCTGCCGGCGTTCTGTACAATAACATTGGCACCTAATTCTTTTGCTGTATTAATAAAAACATCAAGGTCGCGTTGCCAGCGTTCAATAGCAAGGGTATCGATTGAAAAACCAATAGTAATCTGCTTTGAAGAGGCCTGTGTAATTTTTTTTTCAGACATTTTTTGTGATTCTTTTGAACAAGAACAGATTACTAATAAAAGACAAATAATTAATCCAGCTTTTTTCATATGACCCTCTTCGGTTATTTTACTTTTCTGTATTCTTTTGGAGAAACTCCATATTTGTTTTTGAAAATACGGCTAAAATAATTCTGGTCGTTGTAACCAATTTCAGCTGTAATTTCCTTGATTGAAAGTTCTGTTTCGGCCAGCATTTGACGGGCTTTTTCAAGGCGTTTATCTGAAATAAAGTTGATGAAAGTAACGCCTTTTTCTTCTTTAAATAGTTTACTTAAATAGAATGAACTTACGTTTACATAATCTGCCATCTGTTCCAGCGAAATATCTTCCTGTAAGTGAGCATCTACATAATCGCAGACTTTCTGAATGGCAGGATTATTTTTTTGTGAAGTAATATTAGTAATTGCAGTACAACATTCAAAGAGCATTTTCTGGGTGTAATCTTTGAGACGAAGAATTTCATTTTCGGAAGTTAGGATGCTGAAGGCATTATCAAAAGTTTCACTTTCAAAATCTCGGATAAGTTCTTTTGTAGAATTTTTAGCTGTGACCATTAATTCAAAGAGTTTATTTTTGATTCTGTCCATAGAAAGATTGCTTGCCAGCATATCTGAAACATAAAGTTCAAGGAAAGTTTTTGAACCGCTTGAATCGCCAATGGAAAGCTTTGCAATAATCTGATGTTTAAATTCGGACTCAGAGACTTTATGTTTTTGTTCTTCTATTTGTTCTGTATCTGCAAAAAGAATTCCACCTGTTGAATCTACTTTATTCAAAATAGAAAGTGCTTCGTTATAAGATGCCTGAAGCATTGCTGTATCTGAAGTAATAGAACTTACACCTGCACGTATACCATTTGAAATATTAAAACTTAGTATAGAAAAAAGTTTTTTTAATCTTTCCTGAACCTCGGAATATTCCACACTTTTAGATAAAAGAGGGAAGAATGCTACAATTCTGTTCATCATAAAGGCGCTGACAAGACAGCGTTGGTTTTGATTCATAAGTTCATGAATTTTCAGATATGTATCATATTGATTTTCGGAGTTGATGTGTGGAAATTCAAAACAGGTAAATACCCATGGGCTTTCTGTAAGATTAAAATATTCAAGGTAGGCAGAAATATCAAGGGCTTTATCGTTATTGAAAATGCAGGCATAAATAAAATCGTTTTCAATCATTGGTGAAACCAGGTCGAGTTTCTGCTGCAATTCTTTATTTTCTGTAAGTTTACCCTTGTTTTTATCTACAAGATCTATCGCTCCGCGAATTGTTTCTATTACTACGTTTCGGTTTACAGGTTTTGTAATGTATTTATATGCGCCAAGATTAATGGCTTCCTGTGCGTATTGGAAACGGTCGAAGGCACTTAAAATAACAAAGATAATATTTGGTTTAAGTTTTGTAATAACACTGGCAGTTTCAAGGCCACTTAGGCCTGGCATATTAATATCCATAAAAAGAATATCAATATTTTCTTTCATTACAATTTCAATAGCCTCTGTTCCGGAATGGGCAGTAAAAACATTTACAGAATCTGCAAAGTTTTTATTAATAATGAATGAAAGAGAATCTATTACAATCTGTTCGTCATCTGTAAGTAAAATATTAAACATTCTTTGGAATCCTGATTATAAATTTTGTACCTAAACCATCGTCCCCGCTGGTAATATCAAAAAGATCATCTTTGTGGAAATGGAGTTTTAGGCGCAGGAATACGCTTATTAATCCTGTTCCGTTATGAGTTGAAGTATTTCCAATGTGTTCAGAAGAAAGACGTGTAGTTCCTGAGTCAACAGCCTGGAATACAGCTTCTTTTGTTTCGTCTGGCATGCCTTCACCATTGTCAGAAATACTAATAACAATAAACTTTTCTTCTACAGAAACCCGAAGATTTACAATTCCTGTAGAATTTTTAAGACCGTGTTTAATACAGTTTTCTACAAGAGGCTGCAGTGTCATTAATGGAATTTCTTCATTAAGTTTTTCATTTGGAATATCTTTTGTAAAAATAAGACGACTTCCAAATCTTACCTTCATAATGTAAACGAAATTATCTATTAAACCTAATTCTTCGTCAATCGTAGCAGTTTTCTTTTGCTGCTGAATATTGTAACGGAAAAAATCGGCAACCTGCTCAATAAAGAAACAGGTTTTGTCGGCATTTTCCATCATGGCAAGCTGAGCGCCGGTGTTCAAGGTATTAAAAAGGAAATGTGGGTTTATCTGATTTTGAAGGGCGCGAAGTTGTGCATCGACGTACAGTGCCTGCATTTCAATCTCTTTTTCTTTAAGTTCTGCTTCTGTTCGGGCTTTTTCCCAGATTGTATCAATATATTCTCGGATACTGATAATCATTCTGTCAAAAGCCTGGCAGATATTTCCAATTTCATCATTTGATTTACGATTGAAAAGTGGGACATCAAAATCTCGTTTTGCAATCTTGTGAGCTACATCTGAAATTTCAACAAGAGGCTCTGTAATAGAAGTGATTGTAAAATACAGAATAATGAAGATTAAAGCAGAAAAAACAATAAAGAATACAACACTTAAAGTTCTTGTAATAGAAATGCGTTGCTGATTCTGCTCGTAGGAAAGTGCGTTTTGCTGCAAGCGAAGATTGTTTAATTCCTGAATCTGAATTTGCAGATGATTATAGCATTGCTTTGCATTTTTATAACAGCTTTCTATTTCTTCTAGATCATTTGCGCGGCGGGCAGAGATTGTTTTGTTACTGAAAAAGATGAAAGATTTTGCCAGCTGTAATACAACAAATTCTTTTTGATAAATTTCATTTTTAGAAGGTAGTGCCTGCATTGAATCGAAAAAGGTTTCGACTTTATTTCTATAATAGTAGTAGCTATCGATTGATTCGAATGTGTGGTAGTTTACATAGGATTCCATTGCTTTTTCTGTAGAGTTAATGTCCTGTGTAAAGTAAGAAAGTTCGGAACTTGATCCAAATGATTCGCCTAAAGACTTCATTGAAACGTTACTAAGACGCATTGTTCCAAAAAGGCTCAAAGCCATAAGGATTATTGCAATTGTTATACAAAAGAGAATTCGCCAGCGGAGGCTTTTATTTCTGTAAAGGTCAAGGGGATTAAAACTCATTTTCCCGCCTTGCTGATTTTTACATCGGCTGAAATATAACTGTTGGCATAACCTTTATTTCGATATTCAAATAATTCTGTAATGGCCGTTTCACCAATCTTTTCCGGATCGAGAGAGAACAATTCACTTATATAGCCTTTTTGAAGATAAATCTGGCAGGTTTCATTTGAGCCGAATCCAATTAAGTGATAATTCTGGTCTGGAAGGTTTTCTCGAAGAAACTGTGTTGTATAAATAGTGCTGTCTTCGGTGAGGCAGACAAAAAGTGTGTTGTCATCTGTAATCTGGAAGTTCTGATCCATGGAAGGAAGAATTTCAATATCTATATCCTGGTATTCCAGAAGTGAAGTCTGCATACTTGTTATAAGATTGTTATAGTTAGAGTTGGTGGAGAGGAAGTCGTTGTCGTTAAGAACGTAAACTTTACCTGCATCTTTAAGAATAGAAAGAGTTTCGTCTGCAACTTTTTTTCCAAGTTCCCAGTAACCGCTACCAATAAACGAAACCTGATGTACACCTATAGAAAACTGCCCTGTAGTAATAAGAGGAATTTCGTTTCCTTCTGAACGCTGAAGCATTTTAATCTGTTCGTCAGGAGAATCTACAAAGGCAATAATTCCGTCGGCATTTACGTAAACACAGTAGTCCAGCAAGTCTTGCAATGAAAGATTGGAGGCCTGTGACTCAGGTACATAAAGTTCAACTACCGCTGAATGGAAATCGGCTTGTTTAAGGGCTCCTTTATAAACTTCTTCCATAAAGTGTCGGTTTTCGTATGTGCCAATTACAAGAATATGGAAACTGCAGATATCTTCTTCGCTTTGCTTAGTATTTGATTCTGCTGCCGAAGAAATAATAAGTTCAATAAAAATAAATATGGAAAGAATGAGGAATGCAATACTAGTAAAGAGTGCAAATATTCTTTTTGAGATTTTAGACTTTTTCTTTTCCATATTTAAAGATT
Source organism: Treponema sp. (assembly GCA_045597485.1). Classification (GTDB taxonomy): domain Bacteria; phylum Spirochaetota; class Spirochaetia; order Treponematales; family Treponemataceae; genus Treponema_D. The sequence continues at coordinate 5,948 of JAZLKI010000083.1, read as the reverse complement.
ATAGCATGATTTTCATAATCTGCGGTGACCTTGCCACCTTTTTCCAGTTTGCCAAATAAAACTTCATCTACCAGCTGGTTTGCAAGTTCATTTTCTACTGTACGTGCAATGTTACGTGCTCCAAATTCTTTTGAGTAACCAAGGTCTGTGAGGTGTGTCATACAAGCCTCTGTAACAGAAAGCTGGATTTTTTTCTGAAGCATACGGTCTGAAAGTCTTGCAACTTCTTTTTCGCAAACCTTCTTTGCAGTTTCAACGCTAAGGTAGTTGAATGGAATAACAGAATCGAGACGGTTACGGAATTCTGGAGGGAATTCTTTATTAACAGCCTCTGTAAGGGATGCTTCAACGTTATTGTCGGCTAGAGTTCCGAATCCTATGCCACCATGTTCCAGTTCACGAGCACCTGCATTACTTGTCATAATGATAATACAATTTCTAAAATCGGCTTTGCGGCCCTGGTTATCTGTAAGCTGCCCATAATCCATTACCTGGAGGAGAACGTTATAAATGTCTCCGTGAGCTTTTTCTATTTCGTCGAAAAGAACTATGCTGTTAGGATTTTTACGGATATCTTTTACAAGCTGACCGCCTTCTTCGAAACCTACGTATCCTGGAGGGGAACCGACTAAACGGCTTACAGTATGTTTTTCCTGATATTCAGACATATCGTAGCGGAGTAGTGGCTCTTTTAACAATGCTGCCAGAGATTTTGCAAGTTCTGTTTTACCACAGCCAGTTGGTCCTACAAAAAGGAAACATGCCTCTGGTTTTTCAGGATTTCTGAAACCTGCACGGGCACGTTTTACGGCTTTTCCTAAAGAAATAATTGCTTTTTCCTGTCCAAAAATATCTTTGCGAAGATTAGTTTCAATATCCTGCAATTGTGTTTTTTCTGAACCACTTATTGCATCTATAGGGAGTTTTGTTATTTTCGCAGTAACCTTCTTTATAATAGAAGGTGTTACTGTTGCCCCGCTGTGAATACGCTGAAAAGCTCCGGCTTCATCGATAATGTCGATTGCTTTATCTGGGAGGCGACGGTCTGGCATAAACTGAACAGAAAGACGTACAGCCTCTTCTATAGAATTACCGGTGTATTTTACTTTGTGATATTTTTCGAATTTTGGTAAAAGGCCTTTTACAATCTTTATGGTTTCTGATGTTGTTGGTTCAAGAATGTCGATTTTCTGAAAACGACGGGCAAGGGCTCTGTCTTTTTCAAAATTCTTTGTGTATTCTTCGTAAGTTGTAGAGCCAATGAATTTTACTTCGCCAGAAGCAAGAACAGGTTTAAGAAGATTTGCTGCATCTATCTGGCTTGAACCATTTGTTCCCGCCCCCATAAGCATGTGAATTTCATCAATAAAAAGAATGACTTTTTTCTTCTGTTTTAATTCATCTATTACGCTGTGAAGACGTTCTTCAAAATCTCCACGGAATTTAGAACCTGCAAGAAGAAGTCCTAAATCTAACGAATAAATCTGAAAACCTTTAAGTGGAGCTGGAACTTTATTACTGATAATACGCTGGGCCAAACCTTGGGTAATTGCAGTTTTACCAACACCTGCATCTCCAACGTGAAGAGGATTATTTTTAGAGCGGCGACATAAAACCTGAATTGTACGTTCAATTTCTTCTTCGCGCCCAATAAGAATGTCGTAAGTGCCGTGTTTTGCAAGATCGGTCATGTTTACTGCAAAACGGTCTAAACCACCTGCGTTATTTGTAGAAATTCCTGGATCCCCAGGCATGCCAGGCTGGCCCATATTTCCTGCAGTGCCTTTTTTTAAAGGACGAACCTTTGTAATGTTTTCGAGAAGTTTAAGTCGGTCAATTCCACAAGATTTAAGGAAATATGAACTGTAGTTTTTACTTTCGTCCAGCATACTTAAAAGCACGTCTGTAATATCGAGAGTATCGTTTTCGCTGGAAACACAATGAAATACAGCACGATTCATCATAGCCTGAAAACCTGCAGATTCCTGTGGCCCGTTTATGAATTCCGGATTTGCTTCGCTGGAAATAACAGGCAGTTTTGTTGCAAGGTAGTTGTTTACTTCTACTTGCAATTCTTTTGTATCTGCTCCCGAATCTGTTAGAAGCTTATTTACAAAATCATCCTTTACTGCAATTGCGAGAACGTGCTCTGGTGTGAAAAATTCATGATTAAAACTTTTTGCAGAAATAAGTGCCTCTGATAAAATCTGTGTAAGAACAGGGCTTACTTTCATCTGCTTTACAATGTTGTGTGGTTTATCCTGATTACTCAACTTCTACCCTTAACGGAAATCCGTTTTTACGTGCAATTTGCACTGCGAGATTTTTACGGGAAACGGCAATGTCAAAAGTGTATGTTCCAACTATTGCAGAACCATTTTCATGAACAGCATTCATAAGTTTTTCTGCTTCATAGTGTGGTTTATTAAAAATAGAAATAAGAACATCTACTACGAACTCCATAGTTGTAAAATCATCGTTATAGAAAACAACATTACGAACTGGTGGCTCGCAGAATCCTGAGTGTTCTGCAAAATTATCTTCTGGCTGGAAATTTGGATTACCGATTTCGTTCATATATATAATATAGCAAAAAAAACAGAAAAAGGCATTAGATTTGGAATACATTTCACCGAGAATAACAGTATGGCTAAGAAAAAATTTAAACTTGGATTTAAGGTTGCGTATGATGCACCAGTAACTTTGACATTTGCAATTATCAGTATTTTACTTTTTGTAATCAATTCTTTTGTAGTGAAAGGGAAATTGACAACCCTTATTCTTGCAGCACCAACAGTACAAGGCGGCGAATTACCGTTTATTGTTTCAAATCCTCTTTCCTACTTGCGAATGCTGCTCTACGTTTTTGGTGCAGTTGATTCTTCTATGCTTATTACAAATTTAATCTTCATTCTTTTGCTGGGCCCTGCTATGGAAGAACGATATGGTTCGATTGTAATTGGCATTATGATTGCTGTTTCTGCAATTTTTGCCGGAGTTTTAAATGCCTGTTTTTGCCAGAAGATGCTGCAGGGAGCTATTTCTGTAGTATTTATGATTATTTTTCTTAATGCATTTTTATCTTTATCGAAGAAAAAGTTGCCTTTAAGTTTTATAGCTGTTTTTATTCTGTTTATTCTTCGCGAAATTCTTGAAAAAAATCCTAACGGAATTATTGGAATTATTGCGGGATTGGCAGGCGGTCTTTGTGGAAGTTTATTTGCATTCCTTACATCGCCAAAGGCTAAGAGTGCCAAAAAGAAGGAAGAATTTATAGAAGAATTGGATAGTCAGAGTCCTAGAAATAAAAAAAATAACCGTAGCAGCGACGATGACGACGATACTACGGTTGTTGGAACTTTAACGTTCTAATTTTTATGCATAAATAGGTCTAACTCTATTTACTGTATCACAGGCAGCAAGTTTAGCAAGAATATCTTCTGTAACTTTTCCGTCTACGTCAATGATGTTGTAAGCAACATCACCGCGAGCCTGGTTGATGAAAGAAGAAATGTTCAACTTAGCTTCACCAAGGATTGTTGTGAATTTAGAGATTGTATCAGGAATATTTTTATGGCTGATACAAAGACGTGTTCCGCCAGCTGGAATTGGGTTGTCTGTAACTGTTTTAGGGAAGTTTACAGAGTTTACAATGTTTCCTTTTTCAAGGAAGTCTTTAAGCTGAGCAGCAGCCATAATTGCACAGTTGTCTTCTGCTTCTGGAGTTGAAGCTCCAAGGTGAGGCATTACAATAACTTTTGGCTGATTTAACAATTCTTCTGCAGCAAAGTCTGTTACGAGGCAAGAAACTTTTCCGCTATTCAAAGCATCAAGAATATCTGCATTATTAACAAGTCCACCGCGAGCAATGTTGATGATGCGAACACCATCTTTCATAGTTTTAATAGAAGATGCATTAATCATACCTTTTGTATCGTTTGTCTGTGGAACGTGGATTGTAATGTAATCGGCTTTTGCATAAAGTGGATCCAAAGTTTCAGAGATTTTAACGTTGTGATCCAATGAAAGGGCTGCTTTTACAGAAAGGAATGGGTCGTAACCAATAACTTCCATACCAAATTTAAGAGCAAGGTTAGCAACCATAGCACCAATAGCACCAAGTCCAATTACACCAAGTGTTTTACCTTTTAATTCTGGTCCAACAAACTGAGATTTGCCTTTTTCTGCTAAATCAGGAATTTCATCACCTTTTCCAGCAAGACCATTTGCCCATTTATTAGCTTCAATAGCTGGACGACTTGAAAGAAGAAGGGCGAGCATTACTAATTCTTTTACGGCATTAGCATTTGCACCTGGAGTATTGAATACTACAACACCTTTTTCTGTAAGTTCAGGAATTGGAATATTGTTTGTACCTGCACCCGCACGAGCAACAGCTTTTACTGTGTCGCTTAATGTCATTTCGTGCATATCTGCAGAACGTACAAGAATTGCATCTGGATTGTTGATGTCTGTTGCAATTTCATAATTGTCGCGGTCCAACTGATTAAGACCACAAGCAGCGATTTTATTAAGTGTTTGAATTTTGTACATTGTAATTTCCTTATAATTTGTAATGGTTTCGACAGGCTCAACCATCACATTTTTGTGTGAGGTGGTTGAGCTTGTCGAAACCACCGGATTTGTATTTGATTTAGAAAGAGCTGGTAATAAATCATAATTTTTATTTATTAGAGCTTCTCGCTTTTTTCGACTCCAGCCTTGGATTTGTTTTTCTCGTAGAAATGCATCCTTGATATTTTTACATTCTTCATAATAAACAAGTTCTACAGGAAGTCTGCGTTTTGTATATTCTGCACCTTCTCCATGTTTATGCTCTTCAATTCTTAAGGTTAGATTTGTCGTGCTTCCAACATAATAAGAATTATCTGAACATTGTAAGATATACATGTATGCGTTCAGAATACACTCCTGTTGGTGGTTTCGACAGGCTCAACCACCGCATGAATTAATTCTAGTTTTCTTCAGCGAATTTCTTCATGAATTCAACAAGTGCTTTTACACCTTCGATGCTCATTGCATTGTAGATAGATGCACGCATACCACCTACTAAGCGGTGACCTTTAAGATTTACGAAACCTGCTGCGGCAGCTTCTTTACAGAATTTGTCGTTGATTTCTTTTTCTTTTGCAAGAACAGCTTCATCTGTAGCTCCAGCAACAGAGTATTTTGTTAAGAATGGAACGTTCATTAAAGAGCGGCTTCCAACTTCTGTTGTTGCGCGGTAGAAATCACTTGAATCAAGGAAGTTGTAAAGATAATCTGCCTTTTCCTTGTTGCGTTTAAGCATTCCTTCAGCACCACCGTTAGCTTCAATCCAATGAAGAACTTTTCCAAGAACGTAGATTGTGTAACATGGAGGTGTATTGTACATAGAATCGTTATCAGCGTGTGTTTTGTAAGCGAGCATAGTTGGAGTTCCTGGGAGACAAGCTTCAACTTCTGGAATCAAGTCTTCGCGAACAATTACCAATGTAACACCTGCAGGAGCAAGGTTTTTCTGAGCACCAGCAAAGAGTAAGCCGAATTTGCTTACATCAAGTGGTTCTGAAAGTACACAAGAAGAAATATCTGCTACTAATGCAATGTTTCCTGTTTCTGGGATGTATTCATAGTGAGTTCCCATAATTGTGTTGTTGAAACAGATGTAAACATAATCGTAGTCACCTTTAACCTTTTCAACTTTTGGGATGTAAGAGTAATTTTTATCTTTTGATGAAGCAATTACATCAACTGCTACGCCAAGCTTTTTAGCTTCTGCAGCAGCTTTTTTAGCCCAAACACCTGTTTCGATGTAAGCAGCTTTTTTATTTTTAATGCCAAGGTTCTGTGCAACCATAGCGAACTGTGTTGAACCACCACCCTGAACAAAAAGAACTTTGTAGTTATCAGGAACATTCATCAATTTGCGAACCATTGCTTCAGCA
>JAZLKI010000082.1:0-3893 GCA_045597485.1 Treponema sp. | reverse complement strand
TTGGGAAATGGCAATTAAACATCAGGCCAAAAAACTGGATTTAAAAGGGATAAATCCTCTTCATCTTCCACACATTGCAGAACAGTATGATTTTACAGTTTTGAATCCTGAACCTTATGATTATGTAAGTATTGGAACTGTTCCTCAAAAAGAAAACCATCACGACCCATTTGATCGAATGTTGATTCAACAGGCAATCCGCAACAATCTGGTTCTTCTTAGTGCTGATGAAAAATTCCAGCAGTATGAAGAGAACGGGCTGCAGTTGATGTGGTAGAAACTGTTTTTATAATATTTCTTGTATACATATAATAATACATAGTATAATATGAACTTGTGAGGTTATATGACAAATTTTGCACGAAAAGAAATAGTTTCATCTACTCAGCTGGTAAGACAGTTTTCAACCTTTATGAATTTTTTGAAAAATCGAAATCTTGAAAAAGTTGGAATTATACGTAACAACGAAATGGAAGCAGTTATAATTCCAATAGAAGAATATGAAAAATTGAAAGCCCAGGCAGAATTGAATCAGCGAAAATCAATAAAAGATTTTTTTGGCACAATGGATAAGGAAACCTTTGACGAAATGGAACTAGCTTTAAAAGATTGCAGAAAGGTTGTTGCAAATGAATGGTAAACTTGTTGATACAAATGTAATTATCCGTGTCTTGAAAGGTCAGACAGAATTATTTTCTTTGTTTGATGATATGGAAAAACTGTTTGTTTCTTCTATTTCTGTGGGTGAATTAATGTACGGAGCAGAGCTTTCAAAAAAGCGGGATGACAATGCAGCTGGTTATTATTCATTTTGTCAGCAAATGAATGTGCTGGTTCCAGATGAAGAAGTTAGTCTGCAATATGGAAAAGTAAAAGCTCAATTAAAACGTAATGGAACACCAATTCCAGAAAATGATATTTGGATTGCTGCCACTGCAATAGCCGGAAAGTTGATTTTAGTAACTGCAGATTCCGATTTTAAAATGGTAGAAGGACTGCAGTTAGAAATGATGTGAAAAAGTAAGGTTTTCTTTATTCTTCAAACCAATTTTCCAGCATAAGATTTGATACTTCTTTTATCGAAGAAAAGTCTGAAACATTACGGGTTACCAAAATCAAATTGTTAGCTAAATTAATTTTTTGGACTATATTTCGAAGACATATCAGAAATCATTAGTTCTATAGATGAACGAGATTCATAAGGAAGTGAATTTAATTTACGGATAATGGAAGCACTTTTATACAATTCGTCAATTTCTTTTTGTGCATTCGTTTTATCATCAGAATAAGAACCAGTAACTAAATATTCGACAGTCGTATTTAAAAACTTAGCAATTCGTACTGCTGTATCGGCAGCAGGAATATTACCTTCTTTTATTCCTTTTCCAATGTTAGATACATCAAATCTAGCATTTGCGGCTAATTCTTTTCGAGAAAGATTATTTTTTTCAAGCAAAAAATCAACTCTTTGCCAAAAGTTTGCATCCATAAGAATTATTATATGGAAAAATTCATATGTTATTGCAAATATGGGAATATTCCTTATAATTGTTAATAAACGGAAATATCCCATTCTATAACTGTATCGGGATTTTTTCCTTGGCAAGAATAAGGTATTGTTTTGACTTCTGTTAATGTTCAGTCTAAAGATTTATATGGGCAGCAGCCAATTGAGAATGAACATGTTGAAAATAATAAAGCTGTAAGAGAAATGCTTGTTAGTCGTGGAATTGTTCCAGAACAGCTTCCTCCTGCAGAAGATATAAAGAAAGTTGAAAAAAGACTTAAAAAAGATGATAAAGTGGCATTAGCAACAGAAAATTAGACATTGAATCTTCTGTTACTGATGTGACAGGAGTTTTTATGGCTAATAAAAGTAATGATTTTTTTCCTCAGCGTCCTGAATCTAAACCTATTATTTATGCATATTCGGATCCAACTTATGCTGGAATGTTAAAAGTTGGATATACAACTCGTACTATTGAAGAAAGAATGCATGAACATTATCCTACTTTGCGGCCTGGAACTGCGGAACCATATAAAGTTGAACTTGTGGATTCTGCCATGTACTGTGATGGCGGTTCTTTTTTGGATCATGATGTGCATCGGGTTCTGGAGAAAAAAGGTTTTAAAGCTATAAAAGACCGTGATGATAAAAAAACTGAATGGTTTAAATGTTCTGTTGATGATGTTCAGGCAGCTGTGATTGCGGTAAAAAATCATACTGAAAATATTGAAAATAGAACTCAAACTTTTTCTATGAGGCCGGAACAGGTTCGTGCTGTAGAAAAGACTTCTAAGTATTTTGAATCTGCAAAACGGGAACAGCCAAATAAAACAGCAAAGTTTTTATGGAATGCAAAAATGCGTTTTGGTAAGACTTTTACTTCTTATCAACTTGCAAAAAAAATGGGCTTTTCTAAGGTTTTAATTTTAACTTTTAAACCTGCGGTTCAGTCGGCTTGGAAAGACGATTTGTTTCATCACTTGGATTTTGAAGGCTGGCAGTTTATTTGTCGACCGGAATATTCTGGAGAGCCAAATATTGATGAACAGTATCAGGCTGCAGATAAATCTCGGCCAATTGTATGTTTTGGTAGTTTTCAGGATTTTTTGGGTACAAATGAAAATGGCGGTATTAAGGCTAAAAATGAATGGGTTCATACAACAGACTGGGATTTAGTAATTTTTGATGAATATCATTTTGGTGCCTGGCGTGATAGTGCTAAAAAGCTTTTTGAAAACGAAGACGAAGAACATATTTATGAAGATGAAATGTCTGAGTCTGATAAAGCAAATAATGCTGCAAATGCAATTGATGAAACATGGCTTCCTATTAGTACAAAGTTTTATCTTTATTTAAGTGGAACGCCTTTCCGGGCTCTTTCTAACGGAGAATTTATAGAAGAACAGATTTTCAGTTGGACTTACGGAGATGAGCAGGAAGCAAAGGAAGAATGGGATAATTCCAATGGTGAAAATCCTTATATAGCACTTCCTCGTATGGTAATGCTTACTTACAAAATTCCTGATTCGATTCAAAGTATTGCTCAGGGTGGTGAATATGATGAATTTGATTTAAATGAGTTCTTTGCTGCTAAAGGAAAAGAATCTGATGCAGTTTTTATTCATGAAAATTATGTTCAAAAATGGCTGGATTTAATCCGTGGTTCCTATCTGGAAACAACTGTTGATGAACTTAAACTTGGTGCTGAAAAGCCTCCTATGCCTTTTAGTGATACTCGTTTGTTAAATGTGCTGTCCCATACTTTGTGGTTTTTGCCAAATGTTGCGAGCTGTTATGCAATGGCTAATCTGCTGGCACAGAAACAAAATGTTTTTTATCACGGTTATAAGATTAATATTTGTGCTGGAACAAAAGCTGGTATTGGTGTAAAAGCTTTAGAACCTGTGTTGGATTCTATGGATAATCCTTTGGAATCAAAAACTATTACATTAAGTTGCGGAAAGCTTACTACAGGTGTTACTGTTAAGCCTTGGACTGGTATTTTTATGCTTCGTAATTTGAAGAGTCCAGAAACATATTTTCAGTCAGCATTCCGAGTACAGTCTCCATGGGAAGTTCATTCTGAAAGTAACAATACTAAATCTATAATTGTAAAACAGGAATGTTATGTTTTTGACTTTGCATTAAACCGAGCACTGAAACAGATTTCTGATTATGCAAGAAATCTTAATGCTGACGGTGGAAACCCTGAAAATAAAGTTGCTGAATTTATAAAGTTCCTTCCAGTTTTGGCTTATGATGGTTCAAGTATGCGTCAGGTTGATGCAGGAGAAATTCTTGATATTGCTATGTCTGGAACTACAGCGACAATGCTTGCTAAACGTTGGGAAAGTGCTCTTCTTGTAAATGTTGATAATGATACTTT
>JAZLKI010000081.1:0-9903 GCA_045597485.1 Treponema sp. | reverse complement strand
CAAACTTGAACCAAAAGAAAAATTTAAGTTTGATGAAAAGAAGGCTGCTAAAAAGATTCAGGAAATCTTGCCAGAAAATCCACGTCAGGGATACGATGTTCGCGAAGTTATTAACTGCGTAATTGATGAAGATTCATTCCTCGAAATTATGAAAGAATTCGCAATCAACTGTGTAGTTGGTTTTGGTAAAATTGAAGGCCGTACAGTTGGTATTGTTGCTAACAACCCTAAGGGAGTTGGTGGTGTTCTTGACTGCGATGCTTCAGACAAAATTGCACGCTTTATCCGCTACTGTGACTCATTCGATATTCCACTTCTTACATTCGTTGATGTACCAGGATTTATTCCAGGTCCACAGGAAGAACAGAAAGGTATTATCCGCCACGGTGCAAAAGTTATTTACGCTTACTCAGAAGCAACTGTACCTAAGTTGACTGTAATTTTGCGTAAAGCATACGGTGGAGCTTACATTGCTATGTGTTCTAAACACCTTGGTGCAGACTTTGTTTACGCATGGCCAAAAGCAGAAATTGCCGTAATGGGTGCTGAAGGTGCTATTGAAATCTTGTTTGCAAAAGAATTGAAAGATCCTAACAAGGCACAGGAAGTTGCTGATGCTACAGCTAAATATAAGAGCGAAATTATGACTCCTTATATTGCTGCTGAACGTGGTTATATTACAGAAATCATTCAGCCAGAAGAAACACGTAAACGTATTGTTGCTAGTTTCGACTTCCTTGAAACAAAGATTTTCACAAACAAACCTTTGAAGAAACACGGAAATATCCCTCTCTAATAGAAGGATTCCTAAAACTAGAAGGTAACAAAAGCGGCTTGAACGGTGAAACAATCCGGACGGCCGCTTTTTTTTGTCTCCCGGCGATTTGAACCATAAAATTCATCTTTAGAGCAGCAGGTACAATCAGGATGAACATAAATATTTTCAGATTTTACACCTGCTTTTTCCAAACAAGCTAAATTTGCTTTTTCCAAAGACAAACGGTAAAGTTTTCCATTTCCATTATTCCAGTCAACCTTTACGCCAGGTTCCAGTTCTTTTATACAATCGGGAGTAAAGTTTTTTGCAAAATATTCAGCACGTTCTTCATTAATAATATAACAGCAGTCGTGAATATGAGGGCCAATTGCGACACAGAAATTTTCAGGTTTAGAACCGTATTTTTCACCGGCAAGTTTAATAGCTTCAGCAATAATACCGGTCCCCTTCCATCCGCTATGAACAATTCCAAAAACACCAGTCACACTGTCATAGAAAAAAATTGGAACACAATCGGCAACAGTAATGGTAGGGATAATAGAAGAATTAGTTGTAATAATACCATCCCCTATTTTTTCAAAAGTATCCCGGGAATTTTTAACATCATAAACAATATGAGTATGATCCAGCTGAACAGGAACAAAAGTTTTATTTCCGCCAAAATCATTTACAATTGTCGCAAGCATTTCATCTCGAACAGGATTTGTTTCATTCCAGCGAAACCGCATTGAGCCTGCAGCACGAACAGTCATTCCACACAAAGGAATGCCAGCTCCCTCATACGGAGCACCATTTTTATAAAAAGGGAAAGTTATATATTTAGTCATTTGAAGTTGCTGTATCAATAGGTTCCAATTCCTGAATGTAGAACAAATATTTTTTCAATAATTCTCGAATTTCTGCAAGACGGTCGCGCCAAACACGATTCTGATGTCCTTTAATCATAGTATAATTCTGCAAACCTTCGTGTTCTCTATCCCGTTTTTCATCCATAATGCCAGAAAAAACCCGTTCCATCATTGTTATACCTTTTACAGTATCTTCAATAATTTCACGACACGAAGATTCTATCGACGACATCATAGAGTCAATCTGATTCTGCACCTGAAATGAACGGATCCTGCTTGTAGCAAATTCTTCAAACTGACTGCCATAATCTCCACCAGGAGCAAGACGAGACATAAGTTCTATAAGATTATTGCTGGCTTGAACAAAGAAATTTAGACCTTCTGAATATTCAACACGATTTTCACTGCGAATAAAAACGCCTTCCATCATAACTTCATTTAATTCAGGAGAAATTTCGTCAAAGAATTCTGCAGTAAACCATGAAATAAAACCACCGGTAAGCTCGTAAGAAAAAGGAACTCGAGTCCACAAATTAGTCCAAGGTGTATAGCGCATAACAGGAAGTTCATCCAAATTAAAATCAGATTTAAGATTCTGGCTTAACATAGACTTCTTACGTTCGCGAATCCAATCATTCCATCTAATTTCAATTATTTTTTTCCAATGAGAGCGGAAACTTGGAAACCATGCTTCAACCCCAGGAATATTACCTGGAAGCCAGTCGTAATTTTCATTAATAATTTTTCCAACTTTAATAATTGGAACACCAGAAATAAACATCTGGATTGTTGCAAAATGCTGATTTGCCTGTGCAAGAAATTCTTTTACGGTTCTTTCTATATCTTTTTCCTGAGTATTTTTTTTCAAATCTTTTTTCTGCGAAAACAGCAGCATAGCCTCAAGCACTTCATTCTGAACAGGATGAATGTTTGCAAATACAGAAGAAAAAGTTTCAAAATCATTGCAGGCATTTTTATATGGACAGGTATATGCTGAGCCAGCAAGATTTGTAAATTGAGACTGAAAATGGAGAAATGGCAATTTTACAAACTGCTTAAGCCAGTTTACAGAGCACACCGCATAATACATGGAACTTTTCGACTGTCCGTCAAAGTTTTTAAGTATTTCATCAAGTTTTTTCAACAGTTTATTTCTAACATCATTTGTAGGCTCTACATCAAAAGTCAAAGTAAAAGGATCTGCATTTTCATTTATTGACTGGGCCAATTCTGGAGTAACAAAGGAACTTAAAAATACGTAAAAATTACCGGGATTTTCATCAATGATTGCAAAATAAGGCTTAAAAAAATCGGCAGCTTCTTTAAGAGCTTTTAGTCGCTGGTAAAAGATTGTATCAAGACACTTAATTCTATGATTTAGAACACCAGGATGATTTCTATCAACCTTTTTTGCAATTCCACTTAATATATCTTCATTGTAGATTTTTACAGTATCTTTTTTATAAATTATGCCACGAAGCCATACATAAAATTTATAGAAAATCGACTCATCTTTATATCTGGATAAAAGTGTTATAGGTTTTTCATCATTCTGATTTTCAGTTTCAATAAATTGAACAGCAGGCGCAGAAGTCTTATTAATTCGCTCAAGCATATTTTCGCGATCAATAGAACTTAATCCCGCAACGAGTTTATCAAAAGCACCTTTTTTATCTTCGTTTTGCATACACAATAATTATAATCCATTTTCAGAAAAATGAAACAATGATATATATCTTTAAGCAGTCATTTTAAATTTTACAGACTAATATGATTTGTACAGCCATTTAGTCTGCTTAAATACCACAAAAAATAAGAATTACAGCAGACTATACATGGGGTAACAGTTAATATAGTCTGTATTTTGCATCGTTTTGACGGCTAAAAAGCCGACTATATTCATTTATTTTTACTATCAGTCTGTTTTTTCCTCTTTATAGCTCCTACGGGAATCAAACCCTGTGTAGCCATAGAAATGCGAGCAGTTGCGCAGCATTTCGAAGCGGTGTTAAATAAAAAAAACTTCTCGTCAGAGAAGTTTTTTCCTCTTTATAGCTCCTACGGGAATCGAACCCGTCTTTCTCCCCATCGTTTGGAGAATGCTAAAAACTGCTTCCGCAGTTTTTTTAACGCATTTCCAATCATGGGGTTGAGAGGGCGCGAACTAAATCGATATTCTTCTAACTTCCCTAGTGCTCTCGAATATCGGTTTAGTTCGCGGCTTTAAAAAAAAAGACTCGCAGAAATGCGAGTCTTAAATTAGCTCCTACGGGAATCGAACCCGTCTTTCAGCCTTGAGAGGGCCGCGAACTAAACCGATATTCGAAGGAGCCGAAAAATTTGACTAAAAAAAAAGCTGAATCAGTTTGATTGATTCAGCTTGAGTTCCCCAAGGAGGATTCGAACCCCCACAGTCAGAACCAGAATCTGAAGTGCTACCATTACACAATCGGGGAATAAGTGAGTATTAATATACCAATTAACACTCACATTGTCAACAACCTACTATGCTTTTTTAGTAGATTTTTTTGTTGTTTTAGTTGTTTTTGCTGCAGCTTTTGGAGCTGGCTTTTTTGCTGTTTTAGCAGTTTTAACTACAGTTGTATCTACAACAGAGTTATCATCATTAGCGAGTTCAGAACGAACATACTTATCTGCATGCCAGTCATTAATCCATGCTACACCATTAATTAAATAACGGAACTGGAATTCTTTATTTGTTTCCAACTGCTTTTTTACAGAGAAAGAACCATCTGGACCTTTTTTCATTGGAATAGATGTTTCATCCCAACTGTTAAATTCACCTACAAGGTTGATTTTATCTGCACCTGCAGCTGCTTCTGGATTTACTGTAAAAGTTACAGTACATTTTTTACCATCACTAGAAAAAGATTTCTTTAAAGCCATAAAACGCCTCCTATAAATAATATAATAAAATTATCTCTGAATGAGAGGTAAAAATTTTAAAATCAGTTTATCACTTGCAGCAATTATAAAGTTAGCTTTCTTTAAATCACGGTCGGCTACAAGAGGGATTTCCTGCAACAAATATTCACTAAGATAAAATCTTAAATATCCGCAGATTTCTCCTTTTTCTACCGCACCCCAATGATTCTTATCAATATCTACAGCAACTTTTACATTTGCAACATTTTCTTCAATATTATCACCACTGATATATGGAACTGTCAAGTGTGAAGGGTCAAATGCAGGAACAATATTTATTCCTTTTTCAGAGGCGCAATAAGCCTTCACAAAATAAGGATGTGTATATAATTCCATATCAAAATCTGCAAAAGTTTTAAATGCCCAGTTCATTAATTCTTTACCATCGTGGACTCGACCAGCCTGCCCTTCCGAACTGGATTTACCAGGACCGCCCATTGTTACTGACAAGAATCGAACACCATTTCTACGGGCGGTCAAAGAAAGATTGTATCCACTTTCGTCAATGTACCCGGTCTTCAAACCGTCAACTCCATCTAAAATCCCAAGTAAAGGGTTTGTATTTCGCTGAGTTATAGACATTGTAATATGACGTGGAAATCCACTTGAAAAATCTTGAGCACGTAACGAATCACCAGGAGCAAGATTTCTTTCTTTAGGGTAAGTAAATTTCTGCACAGAATGATAGCGTGCCAGAGATTCAGGATATTTCTGCAGATATTTACAACAGAATGCTGCCATTTCACGGGCTGTAGTTGTGTTCAATTCGCTGTAACCAGAGCTTTCTACAAAATGGGTGTTCTCCAATCCTAAATCTTCTGCAATTTTATTCATTCGCTGAACAAAATCTTCCATATTTCCGCAGATTGTATATGCAAGGGCATAGGCTGCATCATTCCCAGAACAAATAGAAAGTCCTAAAAGCAATTCTTCCAAAGTTACCCGCTGTCCTTCTCCTAAAAACATCAAAGACGAATGAGGAGGCATATTACAAGCCCAGCTTTCAGGGGGAAGAGGAATTACATCATCATAAGAAAGATTTCCAGCTTCAATTTCCTGCTCTACAACGTACATTGAAAAAAGTTTTGTCATACTTGCCGGTGGAATTATTTCATCTGCATTTTTTTCATAAATTATATTGCCATTGGAAGTATCCAAAAGGATTGCCGATTTTGCCCACACGTCTAAATTTGGTTTAGAAATAGAATATGGCAGGTTCTGGAGGATTTCATAATTTTCACTGTAAGTTGATTGCAAATAATCCTGAAGATTCTGCAACTGCACTTCTGAAAGAGGTTCCGCAGAACGGAAATTCTTATATCCAAATGCCCGAACAGCAGTAAATGATAAGAAACCTAAAAATAAAACTGCAAGACTAAGAAAGCCCCACAGTAATTTTTTTGAAAATTTATTATTAGTCATATAAAGCGTCTACTAAAACAAGAGCGGCCATAGCTTCAACAACAGGTACAATTCGAGGGCACAAACAAATATCGTGACGACCTTTAATATCTAAAGTTGTAGTTTCGTATTTACCGTCAACCTTGCAAACTGTCTGCTGGCTTTTGAAAATACTTGGAACAGGTTTGATTGCAAGGCGGAACACAATCTGATTGCCATTGCTTAAACCACCAAGAATTCCTCCGCAGTGGTTGGAATCGTAAATTGCTTTACCATCTTCAGCATGCATCTGGTCATTATTCTGACTGCCGTAACTGTCTGCAACTGCAAAACCATCGCCAAACTCAATACCTTTTACTGCGCCAATACTAAGCATAGCTTTTGCAAAATCAGCATCAAGTTTATCAAAAACAGGAGAACCAAGACCTGCAGGACAACCGTCAATTACACATTCAATAATTCCACCACAGCTATCACCATTCTGGCGGATTTTTTCTATTTCAGACTGCATTTTTTCTGCAGCATCCATATCTGGGGCACGCAAAGCATTCTGTTCAATTACAGAAAGATCACGTTTTTCTGCAGAAATACCAGCAGCTTTGATTGTATAGGCAGTTATTTTAATCCCTTTAGATTTAAGCAATTCCTGAGCAACAGCACCAGCGGCTACACGAGACAAAGTTTCACGTCCACTGGAACGGCCGCCACCACGGTAATCACGGTTACCATCATATTTAATATCGTATGTGTAATCAGCATGACCAGGGCGGAAAGTTGTAGCAAGATTTCCATAATCCTTAGAATGCTGAGAGGTATTTCTTACAAGCAATGTAATTGGAGTACCAGTAGTTTTACCTTCAAAAACACCGGAAACAATTTCTACTTCATCAGGTTCCTTGCGTGCAGTAACAGCAACATTTAATTTTCCATCTGCACCAAAGCTTCCACCTGGTTTACGGCGATTCAAAGCAGCCTGAATTACATCTCGAGAAAGTTCAATTCCTGCAGGACAACCGTCTATAATACAGCCAAGTCCATCTCCATGGCTTTCTCCAAAAGTAGTAACTTTAAATGATTTTCCAAATGTATTTCCGTTATTTTTCATAGATTTGATTATATTGAATTTATATAGAAAAAACTATAAAATATTCCGCAAAAGTTTGTACTTTTATTTAATTTTTTTATTACCGCTAAAGGGTTTTCCAGCGGAGTTCTTAAGGAGGACGTTATGAATATTTTTCGTGGTGCGTTTACAGCTTTAGTTACACCAATGAAGGCTGATGGTTCAGTAGATTTTGAGGGCTTCAGAAAAAACGTCAAACACCAGCTTGCAGAAGGCATAGATGGTCTTGTTCCTCTTGGAACTACAGCTGAAACTCCAACTTTGGATGAACGCCCAGGCGAAGAAGAAGATAAGATTATCGAAATCGTATTTGAAGAAGTACGTGCTTTCGAAAAAGAAACAGGAAAGAAGATTCCAGTAATTTTAGGTGCTGGTTCAAATAATACAAAAGATGCAGTTGCTTATGTTGAACGTGCAAAGAAAGTTGGTGCAGATGCAGCATTAGTTGTTACACCATATTACAACAAGCCTTCAAAAGAAGGTATTTACCAGCACTTCGCAGCAGTTTCAAAAGTTGGTATTCCAATCATCGTTTATAACATTGCAGGACGTACAGGATTGAATATTCCAACTGATTTGTTAGCTCGCATTGCAGAATTGCCAAATATTGCAGGTGTTAAGGAAGCTTCTGGTTCAGTTGCTCAGATGATGGAAGTAATTGGTCAGATTAAGAATAAAAAGCCTGATTTCGCAGTTCTTTCTGGTGATGACGGATTAACATTGCCATTAATGGCTGCTGGTGGTGACGGTATTATTTCTGTTGCTTCTAACATGATTCCAAAATTAATGCACGAATTGGCTCAGGCTTGTTTGGATAACGACTATGCAAAAGCTCGCGAAATCCACTACCGCTTGGCACCATTCTTCAAGGCAGAATTCTGTGACGGTAACCCAAGTTCAATTAAATATGCAATGAACTTCAAAGGAATGCCAGCCGGAACATTAAGATTGCCATTAGTAGAAGTTACAGACGCAGCTAAAAAGACAATTGAAGCTGCTATTAAGGAATGCAATTTGTAAGAAAAAGTGTCACACGGATTCGAAAAATCTAACGATTTTTCAATTACAAAAAAGAGACACCGTCAGGTGGCTCGAATCCGTGTGACAATAAAAAAAGGAAAGTTTTGATGATAGACCTACACTGTCACCTTGACGGTTCAATAACATTAAACATTGCTAAAAAGCTTGGCACTCTCCAGAATATTGAGCTGCCGGCTAAAAGTGATGAGGCATTGCTTAAAAAACTTTCTGTTCCAGAGAATTGTGAAAGCTTAAATGATTTTTTACAGTGCTTTGGATTACCTTTGCGACTTCTTCAGACAAAAGAAGGAATTGCAGAGGCTGTAAGACTGGTTCAAGAGGATGCGAAAGCACAGGGAATTGTTTACCTGGAAATCCGATTTGCTCCACAGCTGCATCAGATAAACGGACTTTCACAAGAGGACGTTATTTGTGCAGCACTGGAAGGCTTGAAACAGTCTGATTTACATACAAATTTAATTTTGTGCTTAATGCGCAGTGACCATAATCAGGATGAAAATCTTGAAACTGTAAAACTTGCAAAAAAGTTTTTAGTAAAGGACAACGGTGTTGTTGCCATAGATTTGGCAGGCGCTGAGGGCCTTTTTAAGACTAGTGATTTTGAAAAAGAGTTTACAATAGCAAAAGAAGCCGGAGTTCCTTTTACAATTCATGCAGGGGAAGCAGATGGCTCTGAAAGTGTGTGGGCTGCAATTAAGTTTGGTGCAAAAAGAATTGGGCATGGAGTTCGCGTTTTTGAAGACACGGAACTTCTGGAATATGTAATTAAAAACAAGATTCCATTAGAAATGTGTCCTAATTCAAACCGACAGACAAAGGCTGTTAGTGATATGTCTACCTACCCTTTAAGAAAATATCTTGAAGCTGGAGTAAAAGTAACAATCAACACTGACGATCCTGCAATCTGCCGCACAAACCTTCAGAAAGAATACGACTACATCAAAAAGATGTACGGAATCACTGAAGAAGAAAAAAAACAATTATTGCTAAATGCTGTAGATGCAGCGTTTTGTAGTGAAGACTTCAAACAGGTTTTGAAGAATAAAATAGTATAATAAATCGGGGCGTTGCGGGGTAAGAAAGTAAAGCTAAAAATTGCTGTTCGCAATTTTTTAACGCTTTGCTATTGAACACCGACCATAAATGGTCTTGCACACCGCTAGAAGGGGTAGCGAGCAACGCAGTGCGAGCGAGGGGAAGTCTTTCCCCCCTTTGGAGGTAATATAATGGCTGGAAAAATTAAAGTTGGTGTATTAGGCGCTACAGGTATGGTTGGACAGCGCTACATCAAATTGTTGGAAGATCATCCTTGGTTTGAAGTAACTTACGTTGCTGCTTCTCCACGCTCTGCAGGTCAGTTGTACAAAGATGCAGTTGCAAACCGCTGGCTTATTGGTGCTGAAATCCCTGCTGGAGTTCAGAACTTAATGGTAGAAGATGCAAACTTAGCTGAAAAAGCAATTGGTAAATGTCAGTTTGTATTCTCTGCTTTGGAACTTCCTAAAAAAGAAGATATTAAAAATCTTGAAGCTGCTTATGCTGCAGAAGGTATTCCAGTAGTATCTAATGCTTCTGCTAACCGTTGGACAGAAGATGTTCCAATGTTGGTTCCAGAAATTAACTATTCACACCTTGATGTAATTGCAGATCAGAAAAAACATCACGGATGGGACAAAGGTTTCATCGCTGTAAAACCAAACTGTTCTTTACAGACATACATGATGCCAATCCACGCTTTAATTCAGGCTGGATACGAAATTAAGAGA
>JAZLKI010000080.1:0-3700 GCA_045597485.1 Treponema sp. | reverse complement strand
ATCCATTCCTGCATCTTTCAAAGCACGAGTCATACATTTAGAACCTGTAATTCCATCAGGATTTGGAGCTGTTAAGTGGTAACCATCACAAGAAGCACCGTAACCAGCAACTTCAGCATAAATCTTAGCACCACGAGCTTTAGCGTGTTCATATTCTTCAAACATCAACATACCAGAACCTTCACCCATTACAAAACCATTGCGGTTCTTGTCAAATGGACGAGAAGCTTTAGTTGGATCTTCATCAAAACCTGTAGAAAGAGCGTGTAATACTTCAAATGAAACTACACCGAACTGACAGATAGTAGCTTCAGCACCACCAGTCAAACATGTATCAAGACGGCCAGAACGAACCATATCAAAAGCAACACCAAGAGCATCTGTACCAGAAGAACAAGCTGTAGCAATTGACTGTACTGGACCATGGAGTCCAAAGTTGATAGCAATGTTTCCACCAACTTCATTTGGAATAAGCTGAGGAATAGCCATTGGGTTAGTTTTTGTAAATCCCATTTTCTGCAAACCAAGAACAGAAGCTTCTGTTACTTCAAGACCACCAATTCCAACACCAAGGATAATACCTGTTTCATCAAGAACTTCAGCATTTCCCATAAGGCCTGCATCATCAAGACACATTTTAGCAGCAGCTACACCAAACTGTGTAAAGCGAGCCATTTTACGAGCGTCTTTAGAATCCATATACAATGATGGGTCAAAGTTTTTTACTTCTGCAGCATAGTGTACTTTATTGATAGATGCATCAAACTGTGTGATTGGTGCAATACCACTTTTTGCAGCTTTAATTCCAGCCCAGAATTCATCAACACTATTTCCAAGAGGAGTGATAGCTCCCAATCCAGTAATTACAACACGTCTTTTTTCCATTTTTATAATTCCCCTAAAATTTTATTAAGTTTTATTCAGGAGGGGAAAGCCTTCCCCTCGCTCACACTTCGTTGTTCGCTACCCCTTCGCCTAGGGCTCTGCCCTAAAACCCGAGATTAGCAGTCCATTCCGGGCGCCATGAATGTCGCCCCCTGCTTTTTTCGATGAACCTAAATAAACCGCTAAAGCGCTTTATTTTTAACGGTTCTTCGATTTTAGGCTCCCATTCCACCGTCAACACCGATTACCTGACCAGTAATGTAACTTCCCATGTCACTTCCTAAGAACAATGCAGCGTTGGCAATATCTTCAGGTTTTCCGCCGCGTTTAAGTGGAACTGAATCAATCATAGCTTTTTTCAAATCTTCTTTAAGCACTGCAGTCATATCTGTTTCAATAAAACCTGGTGCAATACAATTTACGCGAATACCACGGCTTCCAACTTCTTTTGCAAGTGATTTACTGTAAGCTATTAAACCACCTTTAGAAGCAGCGTAGTTAACCTGTCCGCCCTGTCCGTGAACACCTACGATAGAACTCATATTAATGATAGAACCACCGCGTTTTGCCTTAAGCATAGCGTTTGAAACAATCTGTGTAATTACGAATGTACCTGTTAAGTTTACATTCAAAACATCAGACCAGTCTTCCATCTTCATGCGGAAAGAAAGACCGTCACGAGTAATACCAGCATTGTTTACCAAAATATCAAATGAACCTGCTTCTGTAACTGCAGCTGTAATAACTTCTGTAAGCTGAGCAGCATCACCTACGTTAGCGCAGATTTCGTGGAATTTAGTTCCTTTTGATGCAGCCAAAGCTTCCAAATCAGCCTTAGCGCTACTTGGTTTAGAACAAAGGCCCCAAACTTCAGCACCTTCATTCAAATATGCTTCAACAATAGCACGACCAATACCACGGCTAGAACCAGTTACCAATGCTTTTTTATTTTCTAACAAAGCCATTTTATTTCCCCTAATTAAGCGTTAAGAGCGTTGATTGAGTCAACGTTGTTTACAGAAGCACATTTTCTTTCTTCTGCATATGGAGTTTTTGCCCAAAGACCAGCCAAAACTGTACCAACACCTGGTTCAATCAATTCCCATTCGTTGTCTTTATCTTCTGCAATCAATTTAGCAAGAACATCTTCTTCACTTGTCCAGCGAACTGGGTTTGTAAGGTGAAGAACTGCATTCTTTTTGATTTCAGCACCGTCTGTTGCCTGTGCACCAGTTACGTTACTGAACAATACCTGAGTTGGATTATTGAATATTACATCAGCAATTGCCTTTTCAAATCCATCAGCAGCTTCCTGCATAAGTGGACAATGGAAAGGTCCTGCAACAGCAAGACGAATTGCACGGCGAGCACCAGCTTCTTTTGCTTTTGCTTCAACTTCTGTAAGAGCATCAGCAGTACCAGAAACTACAGTCTGAACTGAAGAGTTCAAGTTAGCAGCGTAAGCATCTTTAATTCCATCACAAAGTTCCATAACTTTTTCTGGAGTAAGACCAAGAACAGCTGTCATTCCAGGTGCGTTACCTGCATTTGCAGCGGCAATATTTTCACAAGTTGCCTGCATAATCAAACCACGCTGGCGAACTACTTTAATTACATCTTCAAAACTTAAAACACCAGCAGCATACAAAGCTGGGAATTCTCCTAAACTGAATCCCATAGCAGCAGAAGGTTCAATACCTTTACTTTTAAGAACTGCCATTACTGCCAAAGAAGCAGTTGTAATAGCAAGCTGACTGTTATCACTGCGGCTTAATTCTGCAGCTTCACTTTCCCAAAGAAGTTTAGGCATATCTACGCCTGTAATTTTTGTAACTTCATCTACAACTTTGCGAGCTTCTGGATAAGCATCACAAATGTCTTTAATCATACCAGGAACCTGAGCACCCTGACCTGGGAATAAAAATGCATATTTTTTCATTTTCTACCTCTTTACAAAATGACACTTTTTATATTTTTTGTCGATTTAAAAGTAGAATAGACATTTTTTTAAATTTTGTCAACAAAAAAAACTGTGATATAATTTATGGAAGAAAACAACAAAGGATGGTAACAAAATGGTTGGTTCATTCTGGTCTTTAGTACCAGCAATTGTAGCTATTGTTTTAGCTTTATGCACAAAGGAAGTTTACTCTTCCCTATTTATTGGTATCGTTATTGGCGGTCTTTTCTATGCCATTGACGCAGCTTCTGGTTTCGGTGGATTTTTAACACACGTTTTCAATGATGGATTCATTGCCTCAATCTCTGATTCCTACAACATTGGTATCCTGATTTTCATGGTTATTTTAGGAACAATGGTTGCTTTAATGAACAAAGCAGGCGGATCAGTAGCATTTGGTAATTGGGCAAAAAAACATATCAAAACAAAGATTGGCGCTCAGTGTGCAACAGTAGTACTTGGAATCCTTATTTTTATTGATGACTATTTCAATTGTCTTACAGTAGGTTCAGTAATGAAGCCTGTAACAGATAAATACGGCGTTTCAAAAGAAAAACTTGCATATCTTATTGACTCAACAGCCGCTCCAGTTTGTATTATTGCTCCTATTTCATCTTGGGCAGCAGCAGTAGCAGGCTTTGTTACAGAAGGCGAAAATGGTATTGCTCTTTTCTGTAAAGCAATTCCTTTCAACTTCTACGCAATTTTCACAATCATTATGATGTTCTCTATGATTTTCATGCGCTTTGAATACGGAACTATGACTAAGTACGAAAAAGCCCTTGAAATGATGAGTGATACAGCAGCCGATGAAGCAGATAAAGAAACTAAAGGTAGAGTTATTGACCTTGTTCT